>CAIUEQ010000179.1 GCA_903898215.1 uncultured Bacteroidota bacterium
CAAATCTATTTAAGTTTCTTAAAGTTTCTGTTTCCCAATAAAGATTTCATTTGAGAGATTGCTACTTGATTGAGTTGCTGTAATCGTACACTTTGTTTTAATCCCTGATGAATTAAAACGGAGTTGATGCTTTCCATATTTGATAACACAACTAATTGTTCGATGCTAGCTGAATCACGAATATTGCCATCTGTTTTTGGATTTGAATCTCTCCATTGTTTTGCAGTAATTCCAAACAGCGCCATGTTTAACATATCGGCTTCAATGGCATACACTGCATTTATTTGATCTCTATTTAATTCCTTTGGAATCAGATTTTCTTTAATTGCATCAGTATGAATTTGATAATTTATTTTTGCAAGAGTTCGTTGAAAGTTCCATCCTAATTTCAAACGATCGTTTTCATCTTCTTTAAGTCGTTGAAATTCTCTGATGAGATAAAGTTTGAAAACAGGACTGATTGCAGAACCGAATTCAAATGCAATATCTTTATGAGCAAACGTCCCTCCATATCTTCCTGATTTGGAAATGATACCAATTGCATTTGTTGCGTAAATCCATCTTTGTGGAGAAAGAACAAAATAATTATGACCAGCTTCAATTTTAAACCTCTCGAATTCGAGAGGTTTAAAATTTGGATTACACAATTTTTCCCATAAACCAATAAATTCAATGGTGCTTCGACTTCGCATCCAATTATTTATAATGGCAAAAGGTTCTGAAGTATTTCGAGATTTAGCAATATCTGTAAGCGATATATAATCGTTTATTCCTTCTAAAAAAAGTGTAACCTCTGTTCCTTTTACATTAATAGTGTTTTTTGTTTTCATTTTGAGTATTTAAATTTGGCCTTGTTTCATATTTAATTTTCGGTCAACTCGCAATGCTATAAATCTGAACAATGCCTTGCAATTTACCTTTATCACCAACAAGCAAAGAAGTGATTTTATGATTATTCATCAATTCTTCAGCTTCTGCCATCATCATATTTTTGGATATCACACGAGGATTGCTTGTCATAATTTGTGAAGCATTCATATCAAATAATTTGGCAGTAAACTTATCCATTGCTCTACGCAAATCACCGTCAGTAATTATTCCTTTGATAATATTTTTATCGATTACAATTGCTAATCCTAATCGTCCGCTGCTCATGGTATTGATAACTTGTTTGATACTGTCATTTAATTTTACAACCGGCAATTCTTTTTTAAACATGCAACTCTCAACGGTTGTCAACAACTTTTTCCCTAAACTTCCTCCGGGATGGAACTGAGCAAAATCCTTGGGTTGAAAATCTCTTGCTTTCATTAATGCAACAGCTAACGCATCGCCCATTGCAAGTGTTGCTGTAGTTGATGATGTTGGTGCTAATTCAAGCGGGCAAGCTTCTTTATAAACTTTTACATTCAAATGAAAATCAGAATTTAAAGCCAAAGTTGATTTTGGATTTCCGCTAATTCCTATAAACTTTATTTTATTAGCTTTTATAAATGGAATTAATTTAAGCAACTCTTCTGTTTCGCCAGAGTATGAAATTCCAATAAAAATATCTTCCTTTTTAACCACACCTAAATCACCATGAAAAGCTTCAACAGGATGCATAAAAAAACTTGGTGTACCTGTACTCGCAAAAGTTGCAGATATTTTTCTTCCTATCAATCCAGATTTGCCAACACCTGAAACAACTAAGCGTCCTTTGGTTTTCAAAATCGCTTCTATTGCCAAATCAAAATTACCATCCAGCTGCTTGCTTAAATCAGTAAGTGATTTTGCTTCAATTTCAAAAACCTCTTTTGCAAATTTTGTATACTTCATATCAAAAATTGTTAACTGTTAATAGCTAAATTTTAAATATTGAACGTAAAAATTCACTTTTTACTTTCAACTTTTTTATTTTTACTTTTGAATTTACTTGCTCGTAATTTTAAATTCTGTTCTTCTGTTTTTTTGCCTTCCTGCTTCAGTTTTATTATCGGCAATTGGCTGCGAATCGGCATAACCTTTATATGTTAAACGAAAATCTTCGATACCGTTTTGTATTAAATATTCGTGTACAGCTTTTGCTCTATTAGCTGAGAGCACACTATTACGGGCTTTATCACCGGTATTATCTGTATGTCCGCCAACTTCAATTCGTATCTGCGGATTTAATTTTAAAAACGAAAGCAATTTCCCAAGTTCAATTTTTGATTCTTCACGAAGGATAAATTTGTCGACATCAAAGAATACATTTTTCAATACCACTCGTTCTCCTTCAATCATTGGATTGAGCGGAACATCTAGTTTTAAAGGATCTACAGACGACTGATCTTTTAAAGAAAAATTGTCTGAATAAAATAAATATCCATCGCAAGAAACATTTAAGGCATAATTTTTATTTCCCTGCAAGCATGCGATAAACTCACCAGAAATTTTATTTGAAACAGTTTCAATAAATGGTTTTCCTGTTTCCAGATCTATCAATTCAATTCTTGCTTTTAGTTTTTGCATCGTGCGAGAATCATAAACGACACCTTTGATAAAACCAGTTTTTTGTGGTCGTGCTTCATCATATAATTCGAAGGAATATAAATCTAAACCTCCATACGAATCTTCTCTTTTGGTTGCCACATATGCATCTTTTCCGTTTGTTGAAATAATCATACAACGTTGGTCGTATTGATTATTGATTGGGTATCCTAAATTTTTTGGATCGCCCCATCTCCCATCATTTTGTTTGCGTGCAACAAAAAAATCTGTCTTCCCCATTCCGGGATGACCATCGGAAGTGAAATATAAAGTTTTATCATCTTTTGAAATAAATGGACCTTCATCATTTCCTTCAGAATTAATTGTTGGTCCAAGATTTTGTGGAACACTCCAATGACCTTTGCCGTATGTGGATTTCCAGATATCCATTTTGCCATAACCACCGGGACGATTACTTGTGAAATATAAAGTACGCCCATCAAATGAAACTGATGGTTGTGATTCCCAATTAATGGTATTTATAGGAAAGCCTAAATTTCTTGGTTCACTCCATCTATCGCCATCTAATGCCGAGAAATATAAGTCACAACTTCCTGCACCAGTTTCACGATTACACGCTGTATAAAATACATATTGACCATCGGAAGAAACTGAAATAGTTCCTTCATTTCCATCTGTGTTAATAGGATAACCTAAATTTTGAGCAGGACTCCATCCGTCTTTTATTCTTTTGCTGATATAAAAATTTTCGGTGTAATTTTTTTCAAATCTTGTAAATATTAATGTTTGATCATCGATGGTTAAACCCGGAAAATATTCATCCAATGCTGAGTTCACATTTGAACCTAAATTTTTTGGTGCAAATGGAACTGGATGCAACAAAGCATCTTTACCAAATGTTGCAGTAATTTTTACCTTTTTAACTTTTACAGGATCAATCTGATCACCTTTTAACACTTCGTATTTTGTAATGTTTTCGAGTGCTTTATCATAATCACCATCATCAATAGCAACAACAGCGATTTTATAATATGGAATTTGAAATTCTTTTTTTAGAGAAACAATCGTATCATAAATACTTAATGCTTTTTTATAGTCTTCATTCTGCTCATAAATATCAGCTTTGAGCATCATCGCATCAATAAATTTCGGATCCTCCTTTAAGCATTTATTTAAAGTTGCGAGCGCATGAAGATTATCCATCTGGGTGAAATATTTCAATGCATCGCCAAACATATTCTCGGCTTTTTTATTTTTAGTACCGGTAAAAACTGTTTGCTGTGCCGATGATTGCAGGAAAAAGAAAATCGAAATGATAAATATGAAGTTACGCATGATGTACGCAATATATGTTTTTAAACTATTCTGTAAAACCGAAATTAAACACAAAAACAACTTAAGGAATATTCATGTACTTATGAGTTTGCAAGGAAATTTTCCAGCGAGGATTTTGCTTAACAAATTCTATAATATCAGATAAAATTTGAGATGATTTATCCCACTCAGGTTGTAAATACAATTGACAATTATTTGAAACTTTCAGTGTGTTTTTTTCAGCCCAATCAAAATCAGAATTATTAAAAACTACAACTTTTAATTCGTGAGCTTTTGATAAAACATCACCAAGCGGTGCTTTAAATTTTTTTGGTGAAACACATATCCAATCAATATCTCCGCTTAACGGATAAGCTCCTGAAGTTTCAATATTTACTTCAATATTTTTTTGATGAAGTGCTTTTGTCAACTCACTCAAATCATACATCAAAGGCTCGCCTCCGGTAATTACAGCAAGGTTTGCATTTGCATCAGTACAAAACTTTACGATTTCATCAACAGAAAATAATGTATGCTTTGAAGCATCCCAACTTTCTTTCACATCACACCAAACACAACCAACATCACATCCGCCAAGGCGAATAAAATACGCAGCCCTTCCTTGATGAAATCCTTCACCTTGAATGGTGTAGAAATGTTCCATGACGGGAAGGGCCGATTTTAGATTTACGATTTTAGATTTATCCATTTTCACGGGATGTTTTTCTGATAGATGAAAAAATTGCTGTCAGTTCATTAGCTTCCTTCATTAGAATTCTAATACTGTCATTTTTTAATAATTCACTTTCATTTATTAACTCAAGCCAGAATAAAGATTCATCCGCCTCTTCCAAAACAATTCCAATTTTATTTATAAAATCAGATTTTGATTTTGCTTTGCATGCAGCACGATAATTTGCTGCAACAGAAGTTGCTGATCTTAATAATTGGTTAAACAAAACCTGAGTAATATGATCTTGTTTAACCGACCTAAGAAACATGATAATATCTAGAGCAAATTTCTTTGTTCTGTTTTTGAGTTGAGTGCTGTCCATAGGAAAATTCTTAAATCTTAAATTAAATTACATGCTTGTTGCTGAACTCAAATTCCTGCGATTAACAGCATCAATAGTATTCAACAATAACCCGATTCTTGTCATTGGTCCAACGCCACCGGGAACAGGAGTAATGAATGAAGATTTTGGTGCAACATCATTAAAGTCCACATCGCCTTTTAGCACATATCCTTTTGGATTTGAAGCATCATCAACTCTTGTTATACCAACATCAATTACAACTGCTCCTTCTTTGATCATGCTCGCTTTTAGAAATTCTGGTTTACCCAAAGCTGCAATAACGATATCTCCTTGTTGAATAAAACTTTCAATATTTTTTGTTTTGCTATGGCAAACTGTAACGGTACAATTTTTTTGCAACATCAATGCGCTCATAGGTTTTCCTACAATATCACTTCTTCCAATAATTACACAATGTTTACCGGATGTTTCCACTTGATAATGTTCAAGCAACTTAATAATTCCATAAGGAGTGGCAGGCAAAAAGCAAGGCAATCCTTTAAACATCAAACCAACATTCATTGGGTGAAATCCATCCACATCTTTTTTCCAAGAAATAGTTTCGGTAACTTTTTTTTCTGAGATATGTTTTGGTAATGGAAGTTGAACAATGAGTCCATCAATGTCGGCATTGTTATTCACTTTTTCTACTTCGTTTAATAATTCAGCTTCAGTGATGCTTTCCGGAAAACGAAGCACAGTTGAATCGAATCCAACCTCGAAACAATCTTTTTCTTTTGCTGCAACATAAGTCATGCTCGCTCCTACCGAACCAACTAAAATAGCGGCAAGATGAGGAACTTTTTTACCTTCAGCTTTTAACTGATCAACTTCAATTTTAATTTTTGCTTTTAATGTTTTTGCAACTGCGTTGCCGTTTAATGTTTGCATAATTTATATAATTATTGAATGACAGAATGAGTGAATCTGTGAATAAAAAAATCAATCATTCACTCATTCACTAATTTAAATATTTAAAATCCAAATTGTTGTAAATGATGATCGATATGTTTGTATTGTCCCAGACCGTTTTGCTCGGGAGTTAATTTACCCCAAAAAGGATTAGGGTGTTTGGTGCATTTTGTTTCACCACCTTTTGAAAATTCAGTCATAATGGCGATTAGATTTGCTTTCTCTTTTTCAAAATCTTTATCCAAGCCTGTCATAATAAATGCTGGAGCAGTTGGTGAATTTTGCTGCCAAGGCTTATCATTATAATAATTCTTTTTGATAAATGGAGCTAAAATCCGACCTATTAACATTCTGGGTTCGTTTACCTTACCTGTTGCTATTATTAGAGGTTCCACACAATGAGCTAGCATTTGTGCCGCATTCATTTTACCCCATATCGCTTTTGTTTCTGGTGTTAGCTTATCTATACGTGATATAACTTCTTTTAGTGTTTCTGGATTGTAGATTGATTTCATTTTTTATTATTATTTTGATTACAATATTATAAAGAATTATTTACAACATTAATCCAATTTCAACACAGCCATAAATGCCGATTGTGGAATTTCAACATTCCCAACTTGCTTCATTCTTTTCTTTCCTTCTTTTTGTTTCTCTAGCAATTTTCGTTTACGTGTAATATCACCACCATAACATTTTGCAGTTACATCTTTACGCATGGCTTTGATAGTTTCGCGTGCAATTACTTTAGCTCCAATTGATGCTTGAATGGGAATTTCAAACTGATGACGAGGAATAAGTTCTTTCAACTTTTCACAAATTTTCTTTCCCCAATCGTAAGCTCTATCACGATGTATAATTGCCGACAATGCATCCACAACATCTTTATTCAATAAAATATCAAGCTTCACTAAATGCGAAGGACGGTAACCAATAGGATGATAATCGAAGGAAGCATATCCTCTTGAAACAGTTTTAAGTCTGTCGAAAAAATCAAAAACTACTTCCGCCAAAGGCATATCAAATTTTAATTCGATACGATCGGTAGTTAAATAATTTTGGTTAATGAGCGTGCCTCGTTTGTTCAAACACAAACTCATAATAGTTCCAATATATTCAGTACGAGTAATTATTTGTGCTGAGATAAACGGCTCTTCCAATTTATCAATTCTACTTACATCCGGAAGATCGCTTGGATTATTTACAACAACGATATCTCCATTAGTAAGATAGGCATGGTACGATACATTGGGAACAGTAGTGATCACAGTCATTCCAAACTCACGTTCCAAACGCTCCTGGATAATTTCCATGTGAAGCATTCCTAAAAATCCGCAACGGAAACCAAATCCTAATGCTGCCGAACTTTCGGGTTCATAAGTCAAAGAAGCATCATTTAATTGAAGCTTTCCCATCGAATCGCGAAGCACTTCAAAGTCTTCTGTATCTACAGGATAAATTCCTGCAAAAACCATAGGTTTCACATCTTCAAAACCGTGAATAGCCTCGGCTGTAGGGTTATCAAGAAGGGTAATAGTATCACCAACTTTAACTTCTTTGGCATCTTTTATTCCGGTAATCACGTATCCAACATCGCCTGCAAAAATTGTTTGCTTTGGCTCTTTATTCAATTTCAATACTCCTACTTCATCTGCAAAATAGGTATTGCCTGTTGACATAAATTTGATCTTGTCATTCTTGCTCAACTTTCCATCAATGATTCTGAAATATGCAATGATTCCACGAAACGAATCAAACATCGAATCAAATATCAAAGCTTTTAACGGAGCATTTAAATCACCTTTTGGAGCAGGAACACGATGAACAATTTCACGTAATATCTCATGCACACCGGCACCTGTTTTTCCACTTGCACGCATAATGTCTTCACGTTTGCAGCCAATAAGATTAACAATTTCGTCACTCACTTCTTCAGGCATCGAACTTGGCAAATCAATTTTATTTAGAACAGGAATAATTTCCAATCCCTGATCAATTGCCAAATATAAATTTGAAATAGTTTGTGCCTGAATACCCTGAGCTGAGTCAACAATAAGCAATGCTCCATCACAAGCTGCAATGGAACGCGATACTTCATAACTAAAATCAACATGCCCCGGAGTATCGATTAGATTTAAGATATATTTCTTTCCATCTAATTCGTAATTCATTTGTATAGCATGACTTTTAATTGTGATGCCACGCTCACGTTCAAGGTCCATATTATCCAACAACTGCGCCTGCATATCGCGTTTGTTAATGGTATTGGTATATTCCAATAATCTATCAGCAAGTGTACTCTTCCCGTGATCTATATGTGCGATGATGCAAAAATTCCTAATATTCTCCATAAGTTATAGCGGGCGAAAATAGGTTTTGGAAAGGGATTTAGGAAATGTAATTTTAAGTGGAAGCAGATCAGAATTTGTGTTCTGTTAAAACATAAAAATTATAAGTTAAAACTCAACTCAATTATGTGTTCTATTTGATGGTAATGCTGGAGAAGGACCGGCATTAAATTTTCTAATATTGTAAGTAAACATCAACATAAAATATCTTTTTAACACATTGGTTCGGCTATCTTCAATGTAAGTTCCGGTAACAGTTCTGGTAATGCTGTTATTTTGATTCAACAAATCGTAGGCAATAATCTTAAGTTCGGCAGCTTTATTTTTTGTGAATTTATATCCCAATCCTGCGTTCCATAAAAAATAATTGATATTATAAGTTGTTCCCAAACCTGTATAATAATTATTGGTTATATCACTGCTGAGCACTAAACCTTTCCATGGCAGTAAATTTATTTTTGCTGAAGAAACATGATAAAAATAATTGCTGTTTAATTGTGGTTGTATCACATTTTCTACAATTGTATAAAATGAAGAGTACGTAATTGTAAAATCTATTTTCTCGCTAATATTACTTCCCAATACAAACCCTGAATTTATAGTGGATGTGTTTGTAGTGTTTGAAATATTATTTATCAAACTTGGGGTCCGGTTAAAAGTATATCCTGCATTAAAATTCAGATTACTTTTAAGAATTTTTACAGGAATTCCGTATGTTAAAAAACTATTAATATTCCAGTATCCATCAAGATTTACAGGTTTTGAAAGCTGAGATCCTTTACTTAATAATATACCTTCATCAGTTAAGGTTTTACCATTTCCAATTATTGTTGAATTGCCCATAAAACTACTCACCGTATTGGCATTAATCATTGCAAAAAATGTTGTGCCTTTATCTGTGCTCGACAATGAATATCTGGTAATAAAACTTTGTGAATATGATTGAATTAAATTTGGATTTCCAATTGATAGCATCAACGGATTTGAATTATCAACTAAGGTTTGCAATTGAGAAAGTGAAGGTGAATTAGTTGAGGTACGATAGAACATGCGGATATTACTGTTTTTTGTAAACTTATAAGATAACATCGCAGTGGGTAAAAAATTATTATACGTTCGTGAAATACTTGTATCTGTTGGTAGTGTTTGTGAACCTGAAAGTTCCACAGATTGAAAATTTACTCCCGCCATGATCATCCCTTTTTCTAATCGCATTCTGTAACTTAACCCACCTGATTGCTTAGTGATAGGACTATTAAATTTACTTGAAAGAATGGTATTTAAATGAGAGAATTCACCCGAAACAGTATCTTTTATTTTTGTTTCTTTATCAGAAATATTTGCTGAGTATGAAGGTGAATAATTTAACATTAACTGAGCTGTTTTACCAATTGGTTCAGTATAATTTAATGAAGTGGAAAGAGTATATCCATTGGCTGATACAGAAGTTCTCTGGTCAAAATTTGCTGCCGAATCATTTGGAATGTAATAATTGTTTTTAGTATACAAATCTGTTGTTCCAGTTTTGTCGTTTACATCAGTTCCAATATTGAGTGAAACAGTTCTTCCATATTTTGCTAATTTATGTCGCAACAAAATATTATTTGAAAAACTATACCCTGAATTTGAAGAATTATTTTTATTGGATGTTGTATTCAACGTATCGTTCAGCACCGAATTTTTTGCATACAGATCATACCCTGAAGTGAAATTTTGAAAACTCAATTTCGGGGTAATGATAATTGAGTTTGAAGTATCAATTGTGTATTCAAATCTTAAATTAAAACGATGATTCATATTCTCGCTTGTTGAAGATGAATTTTGATTATATAACTGATTGGTGTCTGTATGTGAAGGATAAGTACGCGTTAAATTATTGGTTGTTGCATTCAATGCATCATTAAAAAAATAACTTCCTGTGATGGAAATTTTCTTCCCCCACATATCGGTATAATTTAGTCCTACAGAACTTGTGGTATTGATACCGGATTGTTGGCCTATCAAAAAATTATTACTCGATCCGCCTCCTTGTCCACCCATTCCTCCGCCTCCACCAAAACCACCACGTCCTCCACCCCCACCTGAACCACCGGTTACACCAAGTAAATCCTGACTTGAAAAATTTTGCTGATTAACATTATTTGAAATTCCGATGAGCGAAATTCTTCGTTTGCCTTTAAAGAAATTTAAATTTCCGCCTGTATTAAAACGTTCGTTTAAATTTTCATCAGCACCATAACCTCCAAAAACTTTTCCAAATACCCCGTTGCTTTTTCCAGAGCGAGTAGTAATGTTCATCGTTTTTTGAGTATTGCCATCATCAAAACCTGTAAATTGTGATTGATCACTCAACCTGTCAAACACCTGAATCTTATCAACAACTTCAGCAGGTAAATTCTTTAATGCGATGGTAGCATCTTCACCAAAAAATTCTTTTCCGTCAATTAATACTTTTTGCAAAGTCTCGCCTTGCGCTTTCACAACACCACCTTCAACAGTGATACCAGGCATTTTTGTTATCAGATCATGAGTATTTGCATCTGTATTTACTTTAAAGGCACTGGCATTGTATTCGGTAGTATCATTTTTTTGAACTGACCTAATGGCCTTTTCTTCAATAACTACAGCCTTTAATTTAGTTGAAATTTGATTTAGTTTATATGTCTGATTTTTTAAGGATGAACTTGAAATAGTAACCTCTTCTTCAAACTTTTTATATCCAACATAAAATGTTTTAAGTTTATAATTTCCATTGGAAAGATTTTTAAAAACGAATTTCCCTTTACCGTCAGATGATGTTTGAAAAACTTTTGTTGTATCACTTTTTTGCATCAACATGATACCAACTCCAATCAAGGGGGTATTATCTTTTGAATCCAAAAACTGTCCTGATAAAATTGCCTGCTGAGCAAATACTTTATTTGAGATTATCAAAAAAAATATTGAAAACAATATGCACCAATTTCTTTTAGAAGAACAGTAACTCATCAATTAATAAATTAAATTATAAACTAAATATTTATCATAAAATTAGAGCAGTAACTAAAATCCAGGTTGACGCATTCCGCCCATCCCGCCACCAAATCCGCCTCCCATTCCACTGCCTGGCCTGCTCATCCCACCTCCTTGACGGCCATCTTGTGAGCCATTTTGTTCTCTTTGTTGTTGACGTTGTTTTTTCAAATCCTCTAACAATTTTATATAAACAGCATACTGATCATCATTCATTAAAATATCCTGCACTTTTTTGTCTCTTCGTTGCACAAAAAGTTTCATCACTTCTATATTTCCTTCGGTACGATACGTTTGCATTTCTTCATAATAACTTTTAAAAACAAGTGTAATCGAATCGCTTTTAGATTTATTAAGGTGCATTTTTTCGTTCAGTTTTATGACGAAATTTTCGGCACGTTGCTCTGTTGAAATTTGCTCAGCAGCTCTTTCTTGAGCATACGAAATTGCAGTGAATAAGAAGATTGTTATTAAAAATAATTGAAAATGCTTCATGATTTTGAATTGATTTACGTGCAAATGAAATAAATAATAGAGTGATATTGCATTAAAAAGGTTTAATAATAAGAATTATGAATATTGTAGCTAGTGATTTAGATTATATTATAATTTGCTTTAGTGTCCATGCATAATTAGCTTATTTCGGAATTTCTAGTCCTTTATTTGAGCCACAGATTACACAGATTAATAAAATAAATCTGTGTAATCTGTGGCTATACTATTCATGTTGTTAACCCAGTACATTAATTTATAATTTTAGATTTGATAGCAAAAAAATATTCTATTCTAATATTTTATATTTGAATGATGAAAAAATTATTGCTGTTACATGGGGCTTTGGCTTCAAAAAATCAATTTGATCATTTGATTCCACTTCTAAATGATACTTTAGATGCTGAAGCAATCAACTTTTCCGGACATGGAGGTACAATGCCAAATATCAAAGGATTTACATTTCCGGTATTTGCGGATGAAATTTTAAATTATATCGATTCAAAAAAAATTGAAAAAATAAATCTTTTTGGTTTTAGCATGGGAGGATATGCCGCATTGTATTTTGCTAAATTATATCCCGATAGAGTTGAAAAAATATTTACGCTTAATGTAAAATTTAAATGGGATGCAACAAATTCTCAAAAAGAAATTGCCGGACTGAATGCAGAGAATATGTTACTAAAAATACCCTCATTTGCAAATAACTTGATGTTGCTTCAGGGAATGGAAATGTGGAAGAAAATGTTAGACAGCAGTAGTGATATGATGGCAAATTTAACAAAGCAACATTTTTTAACTGATAGTGATTACGAACATTTTATGATGCCCATTTTATTAGGGATTGGTGATAGAGACTTTACATCAACTATTGAAGAGACGATCGAAATATTTCGTAAAATAAAAAACGCACAAATGCTTGTTTTACCAAACACATTACATCCATTTGAAAAGATCACACCTGAAATTATTTCTTCAGAAATCAAACGATTTTTCCTTAGTTGATTTTGTTTTAATAATATTAGTGCTTAATTTGTTTAAAAATAAATAACATGAAAAAGATTTTCACTCTTACTATTCTTTCGTTAATGCTTGTGTTAACTATCGTAAACTCTTGCACCAAAAGTTCAGATACAACAGTAACTCCAACACCAACTCCAACTCCAACAGTTATTACTGCTGATACAAATACATTGATACTTGATGGTACAGTGCCTTTAACAATTGGATGCCTTGCTCCTCAATGTAATGTTGGACAGGCTGATATTTTCACCATGTTTATGGTATCAAACGATAACCAAAAACAGTTTACCATTACCACTCTTCCAATACCTACTGCAAGCGGAACTTATACATTAAAACCTCAATACCCTGGAACTCCATACCCTGCAGATCAAATGCAAATGTCTTATAAAGATCTAGGTTCAAATTTAACTTATACTGCACAAACAGGAACAGCAACTGTAACAGTAAAAAATGGTTTTGTAAAAGTTTCATTTTCTAAAATAACATTTGTTAAAGTTTCAAGTATCGTTTTATCAGGAACTGTTGTTTGTGAATAAAGAAACTTTTTCACAAATTGAATATTGATCTATTGCCAAGTTTTGTTTTTTTTAAACATTTACATTATAGTCATTTCATGAAAAAACCATTCATCATTTTTTCTGTATTTATTATTGCAATTTCCTTTTTAGTATTTTCATGTAGTACAAAAAATGACCCCCCTGTTCCGGTTCACACCTCAAATGTTACTAATGTCGGAAATTCAATCACATTTGGTGCCTATAATTTTAGTCTTGGTTTTAGATCGTGCTCTATTGATACTTCAAATGGTAAACATTTTTCGATGACAGGTACTGATTTAAACAGTGGATTTAGTATTGGAGTATTATTTTATGATTCGATCACACCTACAGCTATGTCTGCATCATACACAGTTGTTAATTCGCTAACCACACCTACACTTTCAGATGGTCAATGTTATATTTTAGTTTCAGCACCAACAGTTTCACCTAACATTTTTTATGCTACAGATGGCACTCTTAATCTTAATATAATTAGTGGAAGTTTAACAGCTTCGATTACAGGTGTGCCTGTTAAAAACAGTGGTGATGCTACCACTTCAACAATTACAGGAAGCTGGAATTGTCAATAGTTTAGTTCACAAAAGAAAAATCGTCACCATCAAACAATCCCTTGTCACTTAATTTCAAATGTGGAATTACCAGCAATGCCATAAATGATAAACTCATAAATGGAGCTGTAAGTGTTGCTCCTAAAACATCAATAGAATATTTGTGTAACTCAGAATAATTTGCTGCTACTTCCCAGGCATCTTTATCACTCATTAAACCTGCAATCGGGAGTGGCAAAACTTTTTTAACAGCACCATTCACTAAACTTAATCCTCCGGTATTTTCAATAATTAAATTTACTGCATTGCAAATTTCTTCATCATTTACACCAACAGCGATAATATTATGACTGTCGTGAGCAACAGAGCTGGCAATAGCTCCAAGCTTTATTCCGAAATTTTTGATGTATGAAATTGCGATAGGAGAATTTTGATAACGATTAACAACAACCAGTTTTAAAATATCTTCGGAAACAAGCAAACGGCTTTTTGAAATCGATAATTTGTTAGTGATTAATTGACCATCCAAACATTCAATTACTTGTTCAATTTCTTTTGGTTGATAATCAAAATCAACAATTTGTTTTTTAGAGATGGAGAATTTATTTAGCAGTTTAACCGGAACCGATTCGATAAATGATTTTCCATTTTCGGCAACTAATTTTCCGTTGATAAATGTTTTATCAATAATAAAATTTTTAAGATCAGAGGTAATGATAAAATCTGCCGAATCGCCTACACGTAGTCTTCCAACAGGTAAATTGTAATGTTCAATCGGATTGATACAGGCAACTTTTAATACATCAAATAAATCATATCCTATTGCGATTGCACGAGATACTAATTGATTAATATGTCCGAGCAACAATGAGTCAGGATGTTTATCGTCACTGCAAAACATCAACCAATTTGAATGTTCTTTCATCAATGGAATAAGCACCTCAAAATTCTTAGCAGCACTACCTTCACGAATTTGAATTTTCATTCCCAAGTCAATTTTCTCTATCGCTTCATCAAGCGTATAACATTCGTGATCTGTTGTAATTCCTGCATCAACATATTTTTTTGCTTGAGTTCCTTTTAATCCCGGAGCGTGACCATCAATTGGTTTATGATATTTTTTTGCAGATGCGATTTTTTTCATCACTTCAACATCGTCATATAAAACACCTGGAAAATTCATCATTTCAGAGAGATAGAAAATATCATCGTTAGCTAACAATTGATCAACTTCATTTGCATCAAGAGCTGCACCCGAAGTTTCAAAAATTGTTGCAGGCACACAACTTGGTGCTCCAAAAAAGAAATGGAAATTTACCAGCTTCCCATTGGCTATCATAAACTCCACTCCTCGCATTCCAACAACGTTAGCAATTTCATGTGGGTCGCTTACAGTTGCAACAGTGCCATGCATTACAGCCATTCGAGCAAATTCCGATGGAACCAATAATGAACTTTCAATATGCACATGAGCATCTACAAAACCCGGTAAAATATAGTCGTGCAATTGTTCCTCAATTTTGGTAATTGATTGAATAATTCCATTTTCAATAACGATTGATGCGGGAAAAATTACCTTATTTTGAATATCAATGAGGTTGGATTTAATTTCCATTATAACTGTTGAACTTTTAAAATTGAATGATTTTTAAAAACTATTTTTTCAACTCTTCTACCCAAAACTGAAAGGGTAAAAAAACTTTCACACCTTCAGCTACAAGGATATCTCCAACTTCTCCCTGCAAAATTATACGCATGGGCTTTTTAAATTTCATTTCAAACTCACTCATACTTTGCAAACATGCACCGCAACAAGCAATTGGTTCCTTTACCAAAAAATCATGAGCTTTAACAGTAATAGCAATTGCAGTAATGGGAACATTTGGATATTTTGAACCTGCATGAAAAATGGCAACACGCTCGGCACACAATCCACTTGGGTAAGCAATATTTTCCTGATTGCTTCCTAAAATAATTTCACCGTTCTCAAGTAAAACTGCACATCCAACATAAAATTTTGAATAAGGTGCATAGGCAGTATGAACAGCCTCTTTAGCATGTTTCAACATGGCCATGTCTGTTTCACTTAATTCTGAAACATCGGTATATTTTTTAACTACGGATATTTTTTTTATCTCTTCCATCACTTCAATTTTACAATAAATTAACCACAAATGTTAGCTTTGTATCCCTCATTTCAAGATTAAATTTTCTTCAGTTGTTTTTATAAAATCAGAATGAGTTAAATATATTTCTAATGAAAAAAATTCTCGTTATCGGTGCCGGACTGTCTTCATCCTATCTCATAAAATATTTACTTGACCAATCGCAACAAAACTCTTGGCATATTACCGTTGCTGATGCAGATAAAGCCAATGCTGAAAATAAAATTAAAAATCATGAGAATGGAACATCCGCAGCGCTAAATATTAATGATGCTTCAGCATGCAGTGAATTGATCTCTCAACACGATTTGATTATCTCTATGCTTCCTGCTTCTATGCATATCGTTGTGGCAAGAGATTGTATCAAACATAAAAAACATCTGATTACAGCTTCTTATATTTCTGCTGAGATGCAACAATTACATCCTGAAGCATTGAAGGCCGGTGTTTTGTTTTTAAATGAATGTGGACTCGATCCCGGTATTGATCATTTATCGGCAATGAAAATGATTCAGGAAATTAAACATAACGGTGGAAAGATCATTTCATTCAAATCGTTTTGCGGAGGATTGGTTGCTCCCGAATTTGACGATAATCCATGGAATTATAAATTTACATGGAACCCGCGAAATGTTATTGTTGCCGGACAAGCAACCGCTTCTTATTTAGAAAATGATGAATTGAAATTTATTCCTTCGTCAAGAATTTTCACACAAACTGAAGAGATAGAAATTGATGGTTACGGTGATTTTGAAAGTTATGCAAACCGCGATTCGTTAGGTTATATCAAACCTTATGGAATTGAAAGTGCCTCAACAGTTTTACGTGGAACTTTAAGACGAAAAGGGTTTTCAATAAACTGGAATAACCTAGTTAAGCTGGGTTTAACAGATGATACTTTTACCATTCATGATGCTGATAAATTATCGTATCGTGATTTTGTAAGTGCATTTACACCGGGACATGGAATTGCCAATCTCGAGCAACGTGTATGTGATTTTTTAACTATCAATATTGAATCGGATGCATTCAATAAATTAAAATGGCTGGGTTTATTTGATGATGTAAAAATCATGCTGCATGAAGCAAGTCCTGCACAAATTCTTCAAAATCTTTTGCAGCAGAAATGGAAATTAAAAACCGGTGAGTTGGATATGATCGTGATGCAACACATCATTAAGTATGAACTAAATAATTTGTCAGTTCGAGCGGAGTCGAGAACAATTACAAGTTCTCTGGTAGTTAAAGGTGAAGATGAAATTTTAACAGCAATGGCTAAAAATGTAGGATTACCAATGGCTATAGCTGCTAAGCTTTTGCTTAATGGACAAATAAAATCACGTGGAGTGATGATGCCGATTAGTAAAGAATTTTATGAACCGATACTCGCTGAACTGGAAACTTATGGGGTGAAATTTATTGAAGATATGGTGATTTGATTGCGACAACAATATGCAACCGACAAAGCGAATTAAGAGAGTCAAGTTATCTACAGGTTATTTCATCAACGTTACAGCTCCTCTGTCAGTTCTTAAATTGGTTTCATTTTTTAAACGGTAAGTTACCATCCAAACATAAGTGCCACCCATACATGGCTGGTTTTTAAATGTACCGTCCCAGCCAATGTTAATATCGTTTGAACTAAAAACCTCTATTGCCAAACGGTTATAAATATGCATTTCAAATTCTGCTATTCCCATTCCGTAACCTTTAAAAATATCATTTAAAGAATCGTTGTTTGGGGTAAATGCATTTGGCATATAAAGATGATAATTGCAGTTTACAAAATTTAATAATGTACTATCTTTTGTAAAACAATTGCCATCATTTGCAGTTACTATATATCTCCCAGCCTGAGTTATACTTATTGCAGATGTTGTTTCTCCTGTATTCCATAAATATGTATTGTAAACTGCATTTTTTGCTTCAAGAATTAGAGTTGCACCTTCACACAACACCGTATCAACAGGTAATATTAACAAAGGATTAGCATCTAAATTTACATAAAAAGTATCAGTGAATATACATGTTAAATAATTGCTTTTTATCCAGTAAATGCCAGCATTATTTATAGTAATTTGTAAACTTGTATCTCCTATATTCCATATAAATTTTGCATGATATAATATTACTGATGGTGCAAGAACCATCGAATCATCTTTACATATTATTTTTTCGGATTCTGTTTGATTAAAATAATTATTATATATCACATGTATGCTGTCAACAATTACGGTATCATTTGTATAAATATAACATTGATAAAGACCTGTGTCTTTTATTGTAATATATAAACCTGAGTCACTTGAACCCGAAAGTCCTACGGGCATGTTCCATTCATAATTATTACCTGTAAGCAAAGCTTTTATTTTCATACTATCACCATGGCACAAACTAACAGTTCTTGTACTACAAAATTTTACCGGATATAAACTCACATAATCCAAAGCAAATTGAGTTTTAACAGTTGTATCAAAATCACCCATAAAGGTAACTTGGTTTGCTGTTATAGGCGATTGAAACAGAATTTTAAATTTTCTCCAATAATATTCAGGAACAGGTGGTGAATAACCAATGCCAAAAGAAGGATAAGCATGGCCTATGGTACTGCCAAAATATTGCTGTGAATCTGATACTCCAATTAATAAACCTGATGATGTATTACTATAATAAGTAAAAAAGCTACACAGATAATAATTATTCTGTTTTAAGGTAGCTTTAGTTTCCAAAGCAATACCTGACATCCATGCGTTATAATAATATCCATTAGATCTAAGACCTATATGCCTTTCCTTATTAATAACTAAATATCTTGTTCCATCTGCTGCTAAATCATATGGAAAGTTAAAAGTGTCTCCTTTTGCACATGCAATACCTAGCCAAGACTGGCTTTTTGAAAAGGAATCCACGCCATAGGAAAATGCATAAGTATGTGTATACATATTCATATTGTATTGGTTATACTGATACCAAGCACATGAGTAATAGGTATAACTGATATTTCTGAATATATTTTCAAAACTTTGGTTGTAAATTAACTGTTGCGCATAGGTGTATTTAAGTCCTATTAAAGACAACATACCAATTAAAATATAACGAATGATAATACCCATAAAATATTTAATCTAACTTTGTTATCAAAATTTAAACCTCCCGATTTTATATAAAAAATGGGAGGTTTAAATTTCTGATTTAGTTAATACAATGTATGATTTTCGATGTGTAAAAACTATTCAATATTAACTTTTGAATAATAACTTCCTTCACTTGTTTTAAATTCAATGGTATAATTACCTTTTAAAAGTGTATGTACGTCAATCATTTTTTCATTCGTTCCAATATTTATAACAAATTCATATTGCAAAACTTGCTTACCCAAAATATCGTAAATTTTCACATCACATTTCTCCTTTGTTGTTGAAAATATATTCAAAGATAATGCATCCTTTGCCGGATTTGGAAATATTTCAAATTTCATTTTGTTTTCAACATTCATAATACCTGTTGGTTCTTTTTTCCAAATAGGGCTATCTTCATCTGACACAAAATCAGCACCCGGATTTATAGGTAATCCAATATTAAATATGCCTCCGTTATGTGCATTTCCATTTGTTCCACTCGGTCCTCTCAATGTTGCAATACTACTGCCATTAGGTGAGTTTAAATGAAGGTCATCATCGCACCCTGCAATATTACATCTTGACATATTAGAACTTTGTACATCCTCAATATATTTATCTTGTTCATCATATTTATAAGCAATCATGTTTCTATCGGTTTTAAATTCAATTACAGGATTGCTAACACAGCCTGTTGTTATTATGTGATTGTGATCAATTAGGGATAGATCAAAACAAGGAATCCTTCTACTAATACCTTCCATCATACCTTCACACAAATTAGTTGGAGGATTTGAGACAAATCCATCTTGCAATAAAGTATAATAAAAGTAGTAAGCTGTTGAACAATTTGGAGTTGCAGGTTTAAGTTCTAATTCAACTAATTTCCCCAAAGTAATATCGAAGTATCCAATGTAATCATTATTTGTTTGGTTACATGTAGGAATAACTTTGGTACCTGTAGCAATCCATCCAGAGCAGAAATTAACTCTAGTAGGATTTACTGAACCTGCAGGAGTATATGATTGGCCATAAGATACGTTAGATAACATACACACTGCACGTTTGTGGTTACAGATCCAAGTATCATTACAAGGAGTGGGCGTTGTATATGAACCTGAGCAATTAGTTATTCCACAAGGATCCCCACTAATTGAAACTGTTGGTGAAGGACAATATAAATTAATATAGCCATATCCTCCTAATCCACCTGCCCCAGCCATACCACCATCAACCCTGCCATAATTAGGTATAAGCGAAGCAGGTTTATTACTCCATTCATAAGCGACCCAAATAGTACCACATTTTCCGCCAGTACCACCAGAACCACCTTCACTGCCAATGGTTCCACCAAATCCATCTCCACCATCCCCGCCAGGTAATCCAATTGTTGGTGGAGTTAAACAACATGCGCTTCCCCCAATACCACCATGACCACCTGCTCCTGCATTACCTCCTATTCCGCCAGTTTTTCCATGCCCCCCATTAGCTATAAATGCTGGTGATACAACTGGCGTAAAATCGAATTTAATTTTTTTTGCCTTAATTACCATTGCTCCCCCACCTGCACCTCCACCTGAAGCATTTCCTCCGTTACCACCATTTTCTCCGAGTGATCCATAAGAATAATGAGATAGACTACATAGAGGGTCTGCATTCACACCATCGCCTCCTTTAGAACCAGAAGAAGCTCCATCTCCACCTTTTGATGTAGATGCGACACTACCAGGTTCACCCATAACCAAATTTGTTTTATAAACTTTGATCGCACCTGAAACAACAAAAGTACCCGTTGTTGATGTGCCAGGATTTCCTTGCACTTGTACTGTACTTCCATTCTCACCAATACCAAATGGAGAAACAGGTGAAGTAACCGGAGATCCATTACCGGTCATGATTCCACATATATTATATTGATATGGGGCTACGCAGCCCGCATGATTATTGGTTGAATTTGCTGTTCCTCCTTGTCCACCTGTTCCTAAGTTTAATCCTTTCATAAAATATCCTTTTGCTGAAACATCAAACCAACCCGAAGTTATTTCTAATATATGAGCTATTTGCACACATAAAATACCACCTGTATAACCATCCCAAGCTGCACAAGTTACAATTCCTTTATCTATAGTTAAATCCCAAAATTGAGGTATCTTTATTATTTGTATTCTATCGCCAAAATTTGAAAAGCTAAATAAGTTCCAATTTACAGAAGACATATAAGGTGTAATATTTAAGACGGAATTTATATTAGTATTAACAGTTGCATTAAAATGTGTACCAATTATTCCACCCCACATTTGTATAACTAATATTTGATCACCTGTATTAAAATTATTTATATTTGAGATGCTCGGATAATGTAAAGGATTAATGTCAACTGTAATATCAAATGTCCCTGAAGATGCGGGGGTAATTGAACTAACAGGAAATCGTGAGTCGTCAGTATGATAAATATAATCAATTGTAACTGCAGGTGTAATTGAAGATGCAATTCCTAACCCTGAAACCTGAGCATGTAAATATATACTTGCAAAAGACACTATAAACACTA
>CAIUEQ010000180.1 GCA_903898215.1 uncultured Bacteroidota bacterium
GCAAATGATAAAATTATTATCAAAACAGATAAAATATTTATTAGCAGCATACAATTATTCTCGATGGATGGGCGAGTGGTAAAAACGTTTAACGAATTTGAAATTATAAACGGAGAATTAAACATTCAGGAAATTCCAAGTGGAATGTATTTTCTTAATTTCTCTACACCAAACGGTGATCAATGTGTGAAAAAGTTGGTGGTGGTGAAATAGTTTTTTTATTAAATAACTATTTATAGTTTGAACTCAGTCCTCGTTTTATTAAACCAAACTAATTTTGGAATAAGGTGTCATATTGGATCAATTTCATTTTAGAAGCATGATTCACATCATTATATTTTGAATAATTTTCTATCACATTCGCTATATAAAATTTAATAATGTCTATCAATTAATTTAAAACTTTAAAAATGAAAAAAATCTACTCCTTACTAGCATTTATAATTGCATTTATAAATGTAAACGCGCAAAGTTGGACCAATTTACATTCACCCGGTGGTGCCAATACTGGAGCCATTGATGCTACTTCTAATTATTTATTTCTCGGAACTACAGCCGCAAAACTACAACGATCTTCAAATAGTGGTAATACCTGGGACACATTAACTCCTTCTGGTTGTGCTCTTGCCATGAATCTGATTTTGTTTACCACCAAAACAGGTGCCCTGATAATGGGTGGATTGAATGCTTCGTATGTTAAAAAATTCTATCGCTCTAATGATCATGGAAATAATTTTACAATTATTAATGATACACTAGATGGTACTAATGTTAAAGTTTCAAATAATGGAACGATTATACTTTACAATAAATCTACTTTGGCAGATTCTTATATTTCAACTGATGATGGCTTAACCTGGTCATATTTGGATAAATATCAAACCACATTACGCTATACAAAAGATGTTGCTTTTTCTGGTACTTCGATTTTCGCTTTAAGAAGTTATAATACAAATATTATATTATACAAATCTGTCGATAATGGATCAACCTGGACAATTGTTAATGGGACAAATCAGCCTACTTTATTTGAAAGTATCTTAAGCACCCCTAATGGTGATTTGTATTTATACGGGTACTCAATTGTAATTGCAAAATCAACTGATCAGGGAGCCACATGGACCACTCCGTTAGCTAATAAAAAACCTGCTAATTTATATTCTGATGCCAATGGTAATTTGTTTGCTAGTGCAGCATCGGTGTGTGAAAGAAGTGCTAATGGAGGTGTTGTTTGGGCAAATATTATTGATGGATTTTCTAGTCCTGCAACAAACATAGGGATGTTCTTTGCTCATTCTAATGGTTCTGTTTACGCAGGAACTGCTTATGGCGAAATGTATAAATATACTGGTACAGGTGGTTCAAATGGTATTTTCGAAAGCAAAATAAATGATTCAGAAATATCATTGTACCCTAACCCTGCTGTAAACGAAATTAATTTTGATATCAAAAAGATTAATTCAAAAATTAATGGCATAAAAATATTTGATGTAACCGGAAAACTTATTAAAGAAGAAAATACAAATACAAATAAATTGGACGTTTCATCATTAAAGAAA
>CAIUEQ010000181.1 GCA_903898215.1 uncultured Bacteroidota bacterium
ATTTTGTGAGTTTGGATTACGATCAGAAAAAACATATCAGAAAAGAAATTGGCATGTTGTTTCAAGGTACCGCTTTATTCGATTCGTTAAACGTAGAAGATAATGTTGCATTTCCACTTCGGATGTTCACCAAAATGAGTCCGGATGAAATTATTGAGCGTGTAAATTTTTGTTTGAACCGAGTAGATTTAATAAATGTAAACAAACTTTTTCCTTCATCAATTAGTGGTGGAATGAAAAAACGAGTAGGTATTGCAAGAGCCATTGCGCTCAATCCAAAATATCTTTTTTGTGATGAACCTAATTCAGGTTTAGATCCGATTACATCAAGGTTAATTGATCATCTTATCAAAGAAATTACACTCGAGTACGATATCACAACCATCATCAATACTCATGATATGAAGAGCTTGTTTGAGATGGGTGATTATATCATTTTTATTTATAAAGGTACAAAATGGTGGGAAGGAGCTAAAGCCGATATTCGTTCCTCGGGTAATAAAGAGCTGCTCGATTTTATGAAGGCTTCTGAGTTTTGATTTTTTTGTGTAATAACAAGCACTTTTTTTTTAACTTTAGACTAATATATTTGAAGAAATCTAATTAACATGAAAAGCAAACTTTCAATACTTCTTCTGGCAATATTTTTTATTATTATATTGGAGCGTTGTAAACACAACCCAACTGAAGAAGTTACTCCCATTAACCTTTTAGGGAACAATGGAAATGGTTCGGTTACACCACCAAGAGATACTATTTGTTTTAGTTCAGATATACTTCCCCTAATTATTTCTACTTGTGCAAAACCAGGTTGTCATGATGCAATCACCAGAAAAGACGGAAAAAATTACACAACCTATACAAATATCAGAAATGCTGTTGTAGTTGGAAAGCCTACACAAAGTGCAATATATTATTATGCGTTACATGGTTCATCACAGATGAGAAATACAACTCAGAGTCTTGTGATTTTAGATACTGCTTCATTGGCAAAAATTGCAAGATGGATTAATGAAGGTGCTCTTAACAGTATTTGCAACAATTGTGATACAGTTAATGTGAAATACAGCACTCATATTAAACCTTTAATTCAATCATATTGTGCAGGATGTCATACCTCAACTAGTGGTACTTTACTAACAAATTATACTCAAGTAAATACTACGATTAGTAATGGTAAATTTTATTGTGCAATAAATCAAACAACAGGTTGTCTTCCAATGCCACAAGGTGGTGCAAAACTAAGTGCATGTAAAATTCGTATGGTAAAAATTTGGATAGATGCGGGGGCATTGAATAATTAAAGAGAGGTTTTGATGAAAATTCGAATTGGTTTTTTGCTGTTGGCTAGTTTTGTTTTGATATTTTTCGAACGATGTAAACATAATCCTACTGAAGAAGTAAATCCTTTCCCTCCTTATAATGGTGAAGTATGTTTTAGTTCTGATATTCTTCCATTGGTGATTTCTACCTGTGCAAAACCCGGTTGCCACGATGCCATTTACCATAAAGAACATTTAAGTCTTACCGATTATAATAGCATACGCAGTAAAGCATTAAGCGGAGATCTGATGAAATATGCTCGATTTGGTAACTCCGAAATGAGAGTAAGTACTCCTGCTTTTCAATCTTTAACAACGCTGGATATAGTTTCACTTTCTATGATTCAAAAATGGATTAGTCAAGGTGCACCAAATACTATTTGCAATAATTGTGATACAGTAAATGTTAAATATGCTACTCATATTTTGCCATTCATTCAAAAGAATTGTTTAGGATGCCATGCGAGTTCGGCTGTTACTCAACTTACTAATTATACTCAGTTAAAAGCATCAGTCGATAATAGTAAGTTGAATTGTGTAATTAATCATTCTGTTGGTTGCCGGCCAATGCCTGAAGGAGGAAGCAAATTGAGTGATTGTAAAATAAGAATGGTTCAAATGTGGATTGATACAGGAGCGCCAAATAATTAATAGAATTGGAAATTTAGTTTTTAAATATTTTTGTTTTGAAAAATGTAAATATGATAAATGACATTTTCTCAATTCAAGCATTTTTTTTTACTATCGCTTAATTAAATTTGAGTTAATTATGAGTTTAATAACAATATTCAATTCATAATTGAGTTTATTTGAAATGTTATTGTACATCTAGTTGTAATAAGGGTTTATTGTGATTTATGTCACGAAATTGAATACCTACATAAGTTGATGATCAATAAAAAAATCAAAAGCCGGATACTTAATTAATATTTATCAAAATGACCTATTTTAAAAAATATAAAACACTTCTCTTTTTTTCTGTAATTATTTTCATCTCTTGTAATCATTATGATTCAATTACGAAAAGTGGAAGAGAAAGTACATCATCTGAAAAAAGTCATAATGCTGGAAAGGATTGCATGTCTTGCCATCACGACAATAATAATGAAGCATCTGGAGAAGGAAAGTGGTGGTATATTGCAGGAACAGCGTATAATAAAAATGGAACCATAGCTACTTCAGGGAAAGTCGAATTTTGGGATGCTGTGGATACACCGCATACTCTTATTTGTTCTTTAACCATTGATAGAGAAGGAAATTTTTATACATCAAAGATTATTGATTTTAAAACAGGACTTTACCCAAAAATGATTTCATCAAATGGAGACACTAGCATGACGCAAGCTGTTGTTTTTAATAATGCTTCATGTAACAGTTGCCATGGAAATAATTTTGATGGAAGAAATCAACCACATATTACCTTTAAATAATTTTTTTAATTTAAATAAAATAGCAAAGTCAAAAATGAAAGTATTACTTAAACTGTTATTAATTGCAGCACCAATTTTTTTGTTAAACGCTTGTTATTACGATAAGGAGCAAGAACTTTATCCAAACTCATTTGTTGCACCCGTTGATCAAACTAATGTGCTTTATTCAAAAAATGTTTTGCCTGTTTTTAATGCAAATTGTGCGGGTTCAGGTTGCCATGTTGGAGGTCCAACAACGTTTAATTTTGGAACTTGGACAGAAGTAAACACCTACTTAAATATTGCAACAAATAATTTATTATGTTCTGTTGACTGGTCTTGTAACGGTGGTTCTTATAAAATGCCTAAAGGCGGAACTCAAATAAGTGCTATTCAAATTACAACAATTAAAAATTGGATTGCTCAAGGACATAAAAATAACTAATCATGAAAAAAATAGCTATACTTTTTATAATTTTAGGAATATCATTCTCTTCGTTTGCGCAAGATGATTTATTGAACATGATGGAAAAAGAAGCTCCATCTAAACCAACAATAACCTACGCAACTTTTAAATCTACTCGTGTAATTAATTTGCAGACCAACGAAACAATGAAAGCCAAACATCTCGACTTTCGTATCCTTCACAGGTTTGGAGCTGCTGATATTAACAGCAATACTGTTTATGGTTTATATAATATGTTTGGTCTTGATGCTGCACAAATGCGTTTAAGTTTCGATTATGGTATTACCGATAGAATAATGGTTGGTGCAGGTCGTTCTAATTTAGCAATGTATGATCTATCACTAAAAGCAAAACTGTTTGAACAAAAAAGTAAAGGCAAAGGCTCATTTCCTTTAAGCATAGTTTATTATGGTGATATGGGAATTAATACACAAACATGGGCTGATCCTAATCGTCAGAATTTTTTAACCTCACGATTTACTTTTGTAAACCAATTGATCTTTACACGTAAGTTTAATGAATGGGTTTCATTTGTATTGGTTCCAACAATTGTTCATCATAATATTGTTCCTCAAACAACAGATAAGAACGATATTTATGCTTTAGGCATTGGAGCTTCAATAAAAATTACCAGAAGCACGCGCTTTAATTTTGAATATATTCCAAGATTTAATTTGAGAAATCAAGCAATTGATGCAACAGGTAAATTAGCCTATGATGAATTTGCTGTGGGTTTTGATATTGAAACCGGTGGTCACGTTTTTCAGGTACATTTAACAAATGCTCAAGGTTTAATTGAGCAACAATTTATCTCTGAAAATACAAATATGATTGCCCTTAATACTTTGCGTTTAGGATTTAATTTATCTCGTACTTTTTCATTTGAAAAAAGCACTTCTAAAAAATAATTAACTATAAAAAATAGCATGAAAAAAATTATCATAAGTTTAGCGATAGCATTTATAGCGATAGCAAATATTGCAAATGCACAAATGTTTACTTTTAGTACAGGAAGTGTAAGTTTCTTTTCGAAAACAAAAATGGAAGATATTGATGCAAGAAATTCATCACCAAAAGTTTTACTTCAAATTAAGGATAAGAAAATTGCGTTCATTGCCGAAAATATGGCTTTCAAATTTCAGAGTAAATTAATGGAAGAGCATTATAATGAAAAGTATGTTGAAAGCGAAAAATTCCCATTGGCAACTTTCCAGGGAAAAATTAATGAGGATATCGACTTATCAAAAGAGGGTGTGTATGCTGTAACCGTAACAGGTAATTTTTCTCTTCATGGCGTGCCACAAACAAGAACAATTCCCGGAACGATAACAGTTAAAAATGGTGAGATTAATGTGAAATCTGTTTTTACAGTTGCTTGTGGCGATCATAAAATTATTATCCCAAGTTTAGTAGGCGCAAAAATTTCAGAAACAGTTGAAGTAACAGTTGATGTTAATTTGATTCCCAAAAAATAATTTCAATTTCTCTTTGCTGTTAAAAATGTAACCACGAAGCACACAAGGTAAACCACAAAGCGCACTAATATTAATCTACTACAATTTGTTTCTTTGCGCCCTTTGCGAAACCATAGCGCTCTTTGCGGTTAAAAAACAACAACGAAGAACACAAAGTATAGCACAAAGAACACAATCATTAAACTTTTACAATAGGTTTCTTTGCGCCCTTTGCGAAACCATAGCGCTCTTTGCGGTTAAAAAATAACCACGAAGAACACAAAGTATAGCACAAAGCTCACAAACATTAAACTGTTCTTTGCGCTCTTTGCGAAACCTTAGCGTCCTTTGCGGTTAAAAAATAACCACGAAGAACACAAAGTATAGCACAAAGCTCACAAACATTAAACTGTTCTTTGCGCTCTTTGCGAAAATCTTAGCGCCCTTTGCGGTTAAAAATTTTGCCACAAAGAACACAAAGTTTAAAGAACTTCAAAAAGCTCATGACTTAAACCATGAGCTTTTTGTTTTATATTTGAGCATGCATTTTAAACCACCATTTTTAAATTATGAATTTGTTTTTAAAACCAGTCGTAGTGGTGGCAAAGGCGGACAAAATGTAAACAAGGTTTCTTCAAAAGTGTTAATTGAGTTTCATATCAATAGTTCTCAATTATTAAGCGAAAAAGAAAAATCAACTCTCTTAGAAAAACTGGCAACAAAACTTACAAAAGATGATGTGTTGCAAATTGTTTCTCAAACCGAACGTTCGCAATTAGAGAACAAAGAAATTGCCATCAAGAAAATGTATGCAGCTTTGAATAAATGTTTTGTTGTAAGGAAAAAACGCACTGCAACAAAACCATCAAGATCTTCTGTTGAAGAACGGTTAAATTCAAAAAAAAGAAATTCCGAATTGAAGAAAATGAGGAAAGTGGAAGAAGAGTAGTTTTTTAAAAATGGGTTTCGACCCTAAGGGGCGAGCATCAATCAGGTATTTTATATTTACCAAGATATTGTCCCTACGGAACATGATTTAGTAATTTTTATTCTTGAAAAGAATGAATGAAGATAAATTGATTTTAAGTTAACTTCGATTTACAAAATACAATTTCTAATGAAACAGAAATTATCGTTTTATCTATTAATGGTTGTAATTGTTGTCAATCTGAATTCTTGTTCAAAACATGATGTTCAATTGCTTCCACCTGAAACCAAAACAGGAGCAGGAACTTTTGCATGCATTTATAATGGAAGAACTTTAACCTATAACGGAGGCTACGCATACTTGATTTTTGACACTCTTAGGAAAACCAAAATGCTATCAATAAATGGTGTAAATCAAAATTCATTTGATGATATGAGTATAGGACTTGAAGTTCGAGATCCTTTTATAAATGGTAACGCATATTATTCTTTTCAATTAAACTCTCCTTTTCAAGATGCAAATACCGGTGGAGTTAATTTAGGAAACGGCTGCTTATATTATTTAACAGATAAACTACATCAAGGATTTTTAGAGATAACAAATTTAGATACGATTAAAGGAATTGTTTCGGGAAGATTTTCATTTACTGCAGCAAAATATTCTACCTGTATTGGTTTCGATTCAAACACAAATAATTCAAATAATAATGATGTTGTAAAAGTTAATTCAGGTCGATTTGATTTGAAATTATATTAGAATCACTTCCCACTTTTTCTTTTCTCCAACTCTAAAGTAAACGCTGCACAGGCTTCGTTTGTTGGGTCGGCAAGCTTATATATGGTTAATATTTTTTCGGCAACCACTAAATTATTTTGCTCCAAGCTATTATTTGAAATGGAATAACATGCCAACGAAATAAATCCAAGTAATCGTTCAAACATCAAATCATTTTTCTTTTTTGTATTCAAAGAATTTATTTCAGCTTTCCACCAATTCAAATCTTTTGTTTGAAATGCATCAATATATTTTTGTTTGATTGTTTGCTCTTCTTCTACTTTTTGCTGTGTGATGGTCACTTTTTTGTTGGTGTAATTTTCAACTTCACCTGTTTTCAAAAAAGTAAAAGCATCTTTAAAAACATCTGCTGTAGGGAATTCATGTTTGCCTTTCCATTCAATTAAAAAATGTTTGAAGGGTGCATTTTTTAAACTCCATTCAAATGAAACCACATCGGTGTAATTCATGTCTTTTTTTCCTGCAAAGCCTAATAAATTAACTGCATGCGAAGGGTTAAACTGAATAGCTGCTCCGCAATAAATTACGTTTGAAACATCGGGATTAGTTGCACCGCAAGCCAAAGCAACTTTTGCACCACCGCTAAATCCACATAAAGTAATTTTACTTTTATCAACTGAAAATCTTGTTTGCGCTTCGTTAATTAAATTTGTTGCCAGTCCGTTCGTTGACGCAAAATCTAAACCGTTTTTTGATGTATTTGACGCAATTAAAATAACCTGATCTTGTTCGGCAAGTTTGTAATATAAATTTAAAGGAATAGTTCCTTCAGCATGTGGATCAAAAAAAATAATGACAGGAAGTTTTGATGTTTCTGAATATGTTTTTGGAAGATACAATGCGAATTTTTGTGAGCTATCACCTCGCAAATTTACCGATGGAATTACTTCACCGGTTTTAAAATTATCTTTTGGGTAAACAGGTTGAACTTGCTGTGTTATTGCTGTATCAGTAGTTTTGGTTACTTTTTGTTTAGTGGAATTACCACACGAAATATTTATTACAAAACATAATAAAAATAATTTCTTCA
>CAIUEQ010000182.1 GCA_903898215.1 uncultured Bacteroidota bacterium
GCTAAACAATTTGTTGTACACGAAGCATTTGACACGATATTCATTTCGGCCGAATATTTTAAATGATTAACTCCCATTACAAAAGTAGGAGTTTCATCTTTGGCAGGAGCGCTCATGATTACACGTTTTGCACCTGCTTTAATATGACCTTCTGCTTTCGATTTTTCTAGAAACAAACCGGTTGACTCAACAACATATTCAGCTCCAATAGCATCCCATTTAAGGTTTGCAGGATCTTTTTCGGCAGTAACACGAATTGTTTTTCCGTTTACTACTAACATGCCATCTGCTACACTTACTTCACCATTAAAGCGACCGTGAGTGGAGTCATATTTTAACATGTAAGCCATATAATCAACATCGATAAGATCGTTGATTCCTACAACTTCTACTTTAGGGTTATTGATGGCAGCCCTGAAAACCAAGCGGCCAATGCGGCCAAAACCATTGATTCCTACTTTCATATTTGTTATTATTTTATAAATTGATATTCAATTTTGGAGTCGCAAAAGTACTTTCTTAAAAATTTAATACAAATATTTTTGTAAATTAAAAATCACGATTACTTTTGCAGTCCCAAAAAATGGCCCGTTCGTCTATCGGTTAGGACAAATGGTTTTCATCCATTAAAGAGGAGTTCGACTCTCCTACGGGCTACTAACCATTTAAAACCCTTGCTTTGCGAGGGTTTTTTTATTTCTACTATTTTACAATGTTCTTTCATAAAAATCCGTAATCCTTTATTTATTCTAAGGATTACACATTCAATATTATTAAATATCAAAAAAACTCACATCTTTATTTAAGATTTCGGGATTTGTAATATTCTTTTGGAAAAATGCAGGAGTAATTCCTGTAAACTTATTAAAGGCAGCGTAAAAAGTTGTTCGAGAAGAAAACCCAACCATATCAGCTACCTGTTCGATAGAATATTTTAACTCAGTATTATTTTTAAATATTCTGCAGGCTTCTTTTATTCGATATAAATTTATATAGTCGTTAAAACTTGTTTCGAGTTGATTATTTAGGAATTGAGAGAGATAGGTTGTGTTTGTATTCAGTAAATTGGCTACATCAATTAAAGCAAGATTTTTTCGAACATATATCTTGTCACTTTCGAACAATTTTTTTAAACTTTCATCAAATCCGTTATGATACTCTGTAAGATGTTTCACTTTCTTATTATCCTCACTCTTTTCTATACTTTTCAGTATTGCATTCATTTGCCGTAAATGCTCTGATTTAATGTGTTTCCTTTTAAGTTGGATATAATATAAAAGGCAACAAAGTATTAGTAGTAAAATTGATAAAACAGTGATGGATGCTTTTTGAATTTTTATAAGGGACTGCGCCTTCTCTTCTTTAAAAATATAATTACGTAGTGATTCTTCGCTTTGATTATTTATCAGCAATATTTTTGAAGCTAGCTTTTTATCAGAATTTTCAATCATTTTCAAACTATCTGAATAGTTAATTGCTTTCAACAAATAATTGTTAGAGTTAATATAATCATGTGATTGCGAATACAGCTCACTTAGCAATTTTGCGGCATCAACAACGTCTCCAAAGTTGTTTAATTTCACTGCAGTATGGTATGCATTTAGACAATATTCAAATGCAGTTTTATTATCATTTAAAGTATGATACAATTTTGCTATTTTAAATAAAAATTCATTGGAATAAATAAAATCCTGTAAACTGTCAGTTTCTACTTTTGCATTTTTGTAACAACGAATAGCTTCGGCAAAATTTCCTTTATCGATATAATAAAGTGCCATGATATTATCATAATCTATTAATATATTTTTTGTTAGAGTAATCGCTGCAGTTTCAGTTATTATTTTATTATTTGATGGTACTTTTTTTTGTCTTTCCAATGCTTCAAAAACCAAATTTTTATAATAAAACATACTGTCAGCATTATGCTGCATGGAAAACAATTTTGCCAAATACATATAATTATATGCCTCTAATATTGGAACCGATTTTTTTCTGATTTCAAGTGCAGCATGAAAATAATAGGAAGAACTATCATACTCAGCAAGACTTCTATATAAAATACCCATATTATTTTGAGCTACTGATAATGCAAATGAATCTTTTTTTGCGATTGAAATTTGTATGGCTTTGTTGATACTTTTTTTAGCTTGAGGAAACAACTTTTTAGAAAAAAACACATTTCCCATGTCTATATAAAAAAAAGGTTTGTCATCTTCTTTCCCATTATGTTGTATCATAATTTTTAACGCCTCACTATAATAATACACTGCGTTTTCTCCATCCGATTTGCGGATATTATACAACTCTGAAAGATTGATAGATGACTCAAATTCGTTGTAGTGCATATTTTGATTATGGTACAACTCGATAATTTTTTTATAATAATAAATAGCCGAATCAGGGTTGGATGAATAGTGCTTTTGTATGGCGTTTTTTAAAATAATAATCTTCTCTATAACAGCTATTGAATCCGAAGTTTCCGGCTCCCATTTTTGACTATCCCCATTTTGAGAATTTTTTAATCCGCAATTTGTGGTAAACAAAATCATAATTGAAATTAATGCAATGAGGATGTTTCTATTTGGGAGTTTGAGAACCATGTAATAACAAATGAATGATTTAGGTTTCAATATTACATTAATAATTCAGTATTCATCCAAACATAAACACTCAAAATGTCATTTTTGAAAGGATCAAATTCATATTACTTTTAGCTCTTTTCTAATTATTTATTTTATACTTCTTTTAATTACTGCTTTATAATCATTATAGTACGATTCCTCACTTTGTTCGGGATGACAGGTAATTAATCAGTTTCA
>CAIUEQ010000183.1 GCA_903898215.1 uncultured Bacteroidota bacterium
GACAAAAGATTAGGCTTGCTGATAAATTTCCATGAAGATAAATTAGTAAAAGGCATTAAAAGAAAAGTGAATAATTTTTAATATGAAAAAACTTATAATTCTCTGCGTACTCTGCGCCTCTGCGTTTAAAATTTACGCCCAAAAACAAGACATCACTCTTGAAGATATCTTTTCAAAAGGAACATTTTCATCAAAAGGTGTTGCTGGTTTTAACTCGATGAAAGACGGGAAATATTATTGCGCTCAGGATGAAAATGAAAATATCATTCGCTATAGTTTTGAGACAGGAAAAGTGATTGACACGCTTGTGAAAAAGAATGATTTAAAGTTGAATGAAAATGGAAAAGCACTTTCAGGTTTTAGTTTTAAATGGAGTAGCGATGAAAGTAAATTATTGTTTGAAACAGAATTTAAACATGGCTACCGACATTCATATAAAGCAATTTTTTATGTGTATGATCTGCATTCAAAAAAATTAGTAAAGCCAATTAGTGATGCGGTTTCATTAGCCGAGTTTTCTGCTGATGCAAGTAAGGTTGCCTATACCAAAGATAATAATCTTTATTACTTCGATCTGATTTCAAATAAGGAAATACAAATTACAAATGATGGAAAAATAAATAACATTATTAACGGTTCAACCGATTGGGTGTATGAAGAAGAATTTGCTTTAACAAAAGGATTTTATTGGAGTCCGAAAGGCGATAAAATTGCATATTACCGTTTTGATGAAAGTAATGTGAAAGAATATGAAATGGCTCAATATGGAAAGTTATATCCCGAGCAAACAAAATTTAAATATCCTAAAGCCGGTGAATCAAATTCTATCATTAATATTTATGCTTATGATATTCCTTCATCAAAAAAACAACTCATCGATATCGGCAAAGAAACAGACATCTATTTTCCAAGAATGGAGTTTACAAAAGATAACAATACAATTTGTATTCAACGCTTGAATAGGTTGCAAAATAAATTAGAATTATTGTTAGCGAATGTGTCAACGGGTGAAAGTAAGGTGATACTCACCGAAGAGAATAAGGCATATATAGAAGTGCCGGAGTTGAGTTTTATGAAAGATGGAAAATCTTTTGTGATGAATAGCGAACGTGATGGATGGAATCATTTATATCTTTTTGATATGAATGGAAAACTATTGAAACAACTTACAAAAGGAGCTTGGGAAGTTGATCAGTTTTATGGTGTTGATGAGTTGAGAAAAGTATTATATATTTCTTCATCTGAAGTAAATTCTGTAGAGAGATATATTTATTCTGTTTCATTAGATGCTAAAAACAAAAAGCAACTCATTGCAAAAAAAGGATGGAATACTGCAAATTTTAATTCTGATTTTACTTATTTTCTATTATCAAATTCATCTATTAATTCACCATCATATTATGCATTGTGTGATTCAAAAGGAAAAGAATTACGTGTGCTTGAGGACAACAATAAACTGATTGATAAAATAAAAAATTATCGAATCTCTGCTGCTGAAATGAAAACTTATAAAGTTGGAGAAAATGAGTTGAATGCATGGGTAATTAAACCACTCAATTTTGATTCTACAAAAAAATATCCGGTTTTAATGTATGTATACGGTGGGCCGGGAAATCAATTGGCTGTTAACCGTTGGATGGGAGGAAATTATTTTTGGTATCAGTTGTTGGCATCAAAAGGGTATATGATTGTTTGCACAGATGGAAGAGGAACAGGTTTTAAAGGTGAAGCATTTAAAAAATGTACTTACCTGCAGTTGGGTAAATATGAAATTGAAGACCAAATATCTGTAGCCAAACAATTAGCAACACTGCCTTATATTGATGCATCAAGAATTGGAATTTGGGGATGGAGTTTTGGAGGTTATATGAGTTCGTTGGCAATTACAAAAGGTGCAGATGTTTTTAAGATGGCAATTGCCGTAGCTCCGGTAACTAATTGGAGGTTTTACGACAATATCTACACCGAACGTTTTATGAGAACACCTCAAGAAAACGGAAAAAATTATGATGATAATTCACCAATTAATCATGTAGAGAAAATAAAAGGAAAATATTTATTGATACATGGCACGGCAGATGATAACGTTCATTTTCAAAACTCTGTAGAGATGGTTGATGCGATGATCAAAAACAGTATCCGTTTCGATTCGGAGTATTATCCAAATAAAAATCATGGTATAAGTGGTGGCAAAACAAGAATTCATTTATACGATAGATTGACAAGATTTATTCTTGAGAATTTGTAGCTGTTTTATTTGATGATTTGATGATGAGACGATGTGATGATTTGATGATGAGATAATGAGATGGCGAGAGTTGAGAATGCGAGATGATTTGATGATGAGACGGTGTGATGATTAGATAATTTGATGATGAAAAGATATTATTCATGCTGTTCGTTTATTTGAAATCGAAATCTTGCCCCGTAGTGGGCTAAATATTGGTAGCAAAACATATCCCCAAAAGTATAAGCCCCGTAGGGGCGGAACTTGAAAATGTATATTTAGAATGAATGATTGAATAGATGTCGAGAGGTGAGATAATGAGATGATGAGATAATGAGACGGTGTGATGTTTAGATAATTTGATGATGAAAAGATATTATTCATGCTGTTCGTTTATTTGAAATCGAAATCTTGCCCCGTAGTGGGCTAAATATTGGTAGCAAATACACACCACAAAAAACAAAAGCCCCGTAGGGGCGGAACTTACAAGTGTATGTTTTATGCAGATGTTGTAACATGGAATGAGAGATTGAGTATGCTAATTTTTGCATAAGTGAATTTGATATTTATATTGCGCATAGAAGGGGAATTAGGAAATGGGATTTCGAGAGATGAGAATGCGAGATTGTGTGTTGATGAGATGATTTGATAATGAGACGGTGTGATGATTAGATAATTTGATGATGAAAAGATATTATCCATGCTGTTCGTTTATTTGAAAACGAAATCTTGCCCCGTAGTGGGCTAAATATTGGTAGCAAATACATACCACCAAAAGTAAAAGCCCCGTAGGGGCGGAACTTGAAAAGGTATATTAAGAATGAATGTTTGAATAGATAGCGAGAGGTGAGATAATGAGATGATGAGACGATGTGATGATTAGATAATTTGATGATGAAAAGATATTATCCATGCTGTTTATTTATTTGAAAACGAAATCTTGCCCCGTAGTGGGCTAAATATTGGTAGCAAATGAAACACACATAAAAACTAGCCCTAGAGGGGCGGAACTTTTTTGTGGTGGAAATTGGAATTAAAAATTAAAAAGTAGAAATTAAAAAGTAGAAAGTAGAAAGTGAGGGAGAGTTATATAATTTATTAATGAATCAAAATATAAAAATTAAACAAATATGAGTTCAGGAAAAGGACACCCAAGAGGATTGTATTTATTGTATTCTACAGAAATGTGGGAACGATTGAGTTATTATGGAATGCGTTCAATCTTCATGTTATACATGACAAATGCATTGCTGTTTGATAAAGAATTTGCATCAAATATTTACTCGAGTTATATTGGTTTGGTATATTTAACACCATTGTTGGGTGGTTATATTTCTGATCATTATTGGGGAAACCGAAAGTCGATTATTGTGGGTGGGGTTTTAATGGCCATGGGGCAATTGTTTATGTTCTTTAGCGGTTGGTATTTCCAATCTCCTGACCTTTCACATTTATTGATGTATACTGGTTTAGGAATTGCCATTTTAGGAAACGGTTTTTTTAAACCCAATATCGCAACGATGGTAGGTTCTCTGTATGAAAAAGGAGACCACCGTGTAGATTCTGCATTCACCATTTTTTATCAGGGAATAAATATTGGTGCATTAATAGCTCCACTCATTTGTGGTGGATTAGGTGAAAGATATGATGCTTCCGGTGCTGTAATTCAGGAATCATTTAAGTGGGGATTCTTCGCTGCGTTTCTCGGAATGGCAATAGGAATAATTGGTTTTATTATTTATAAAAAGAAAATGTTGGTTACGCCTGAAGGTCATGCTATCGGTGTTCCTCCTAAAGAAGTTCAAAAAAGGAAGGGTGAAGAAAAAGCTCCGGTAAAAATGAATCCAATGAAAATTTTGATTGGAAGTATTTCATTGCTAGGATTATTTTTTATCTTTTATACATACGTTGATCTTGATTTGATTGGTTCAATTATTTTCTCAACATCAATTGTATTACCGGCAATGATCATTTCCGATTCGTCACTTACCAGAGAAGAAAGGCATCGGATTTTAGTTATTTATATCATCGCATTTTTTGTGATTTTCTTTTGGAGTGCCTATGAGCAAGCTGGTTCTTCCTTAACTTTCTTTGCCGATGAACAAACCGATAGGCATTTCTTTGGAATGATTGTTCCGGCAAGTTTCTTTCAGGTTGTAAATCCTGTGTTCATTATTATGATTTCGCCAATACTTGTTACAATCTGGACGTTCTTAGACAAAAAAGGTAAGGAACCGATCTTCTCTGTAAAACAAGCGATGGGTTTGGCTTTATTAGCTTTAGGATATTTGTTTATTGCATGGGGAGTAAAAGGTGTTCAGCCGTGGGAAAAAGTGAGTATGTTTTGGCTGATAGGATTATATTTTATACATACCGTTGGAGAGCTTTGTTTATCTCCAATCGGCTTATCGATGGTAGTAAAACTTGCTCCCGTAAGATTAGCTTCTTTATTGATGGGCGTTTGGTTTTTGAGTAACGCTGCGGCAAATAAATTTTCAGGAACTTTAAGTGCATTATATCCCGAAGAAGTAAAAATGGAACATGTTGTTAAAGCTGATGAAAGCATTATTAAAAGTATTGCATCATTTCCTATCGACAGTAATATAAAAAATTTAACGGCAAAAGATTTTATCATGATCCAATCTGCCACAGTCAATTTTGATAAAGAAAAAGTGTCTTCCATTTCAATCGATTCAGTGAAGAAAGATGTTTCAGTTTATCATATCAAATTGATTAGGACATTCAATTCAAAATTTGAAAAAGCAGTTGTTAGTGCAGATGGAAAATATCTTTTGGGATATAAAAAAGATGTGAAGAAAAGCAATGATGGGGAGAGCATTTCAGAGAAAGTAGAGATTTGGAATTTACATCCAACAAAACCAAAATTCTTTGGCAGCACCATCGATAATTTATACGACTTCTTTATGATATTTGTATACATGGCCGGTGCAGCTTCTATCATACTATATGGTATCAACAGGTGGCTGATCAAAATGATGCATGGGATTAGGTAATTTGGAATGAAGGGATGAGGGGAAGTGAGAGGCGAGATTTGAGAATGCGAGAGATCGGGTGAGTAGCGGTTAAAAGAAATTAGACATTTTTGTTCTCCTCCTTATAGGAGGAGCCTGCCTGCCGCTCAAGGTCTTGTTTGGTAGGCAGGTGGCACGTAGTGCCGAGGTGGTGAGTGTAAAAATGTTCATGGTGTATCACTCACTCCAAAATTGAAACGGTTTAGTAATATGAAATAGCATAGTGCTTTACCACCCCACCCGATAAATATCGGGATTCCCCCTCCTGGGAGGAGGGGAGCGGATTTGATTGAGAATGATATAGTGATACTTTATTAGGCATTTGTAAAAGATTTTTGGAATAAGAAATAGCATAGTGCTTCACCACCCCTCCCGATAAATATCGGGATTCCCCTC
>CAIUEQ010000184.1 GCA_903898215.1 uncultured Bacteroidota bacterium
AGAAAATATTTAAAGGAGCTTAACGGCTCTTTTTTGTTTTTAACTCAATAAGACTTTCCATCCATCCACAATTTTTCCTTTCTCTAAATATTGATGTGCGAGTATATGCTAAGCATTTTTTAATGCTGATTCATCATCCTTAAAATCGATATGAATTTTTTGAAGTTCTTTATTCATTCTTTTAAAAACTTCGATACTGTCGGCATCAGGAAATTGCTCTGTATTGCCCAGCATTCCCAAATCATTTCCTGTTAATATTTTACTAAAGCGAATTTCGTCAGGCAACTGGTCAACTCCCATTCCAAGTGTGGTTAAAGGTTTTGGAACTTCAAATAATGAATCACCGTTAGCGCGTGAATACCAATCACCGCCAAGCCTTGCCACCAAGTCAATTTTCTCCTGATCAATTTTTCCGGTTGCAGTCATTACATCCGGATTAATATGAATTAATTTGACTTCACAGATTATTAAATTTCCGGCACCACCTTCATCGCCTAATGAAATAATTTGATTCACTACACATTCAAATTGCACAGGAGATTCTTTTACACGTGGTGGTTTTATGAGAAGTGATTTCTCTTCAGTGAAACCTGCTTTTACAAATTCATTCGTACCTTTTGGATATTCACAACTCGACAAACTCATTTGCTGAACCATATCAAAATTAACCATATTGATTACCACTTCAGGTATTTCATGTACGTTGGCAAGTGTATGCTTACTCGTATTGTCACGAACTCTGCGAGAAGGAGAGAAGATCAATATCGGAGGTTTGGTACTGAACATATTGAAAAAACTAAACGGACTTAAATTCACATTTCCGTTTTTATCTATAGTACTTGCAAAGCAAATCGGACGAGGAGCAATGGAGCCTTGCATCAAACTTTGCAACTCCGAAGTTTTAATTTCTTTTGGATTGAATGTTCTGTATAAAGTTTTTTTTTCCATATATAAAGTCCCCTCTATCAAGAGTGGATTTAGGGGTGTGTCAAATAGCAATAATTAAATAATAATTTTTCTTTCCGCGTTGCGCTAAAATATATTTATTGTTGATGAGGTGACTAGCATTTACGGTCATTTCGGCATCTTCCATTTTTTGTTTGTTGATGCTTACTCCACCTCCGGTAATCATTTTCCGAGCTTCCCCACGTGATGGAAAAATTTGTGTTTTATCGGATAATAATTCGATGATAGTTATTCCATTTTCTAACTCTGCTTTAGAAATTGTTGATTGAGGAACACCTTCAAACACATCTAAAAAAGTAGCTTCATTTAAATTTTTTAATGCATCAGAAGTTGAGTTACCAAATAATATAGTTGATGCATCGACAGCAGAATTGTAATCATCTTCACTATGTACTCTGATGGTAATATCTTTTGCCAAAGCTTTTTGCAATGCCCGTAAATGCGGTGCTGCAGCTTGTTCAACTTCCAATGCTTCTATCTCTTCTTTTTTCATCAGCGTAAAAATGCGGATAAAATTTTTCACATCTTCATCGCTTGCATTTAACCAAAACTGATAAAATTTATAAGGGGATGTTTTCTTCGCATCCAGCCAAACATTTCCACTTTCGGTTTTCCCGAATTTTGTGCCATCAGCTTTTTTTATCAGTGGAGTTGTAATGGCAAATGCATCATCCACTCCTGATTTTCTACGAAGCAATTCGGTACCTGTTACAATGTTTCCCCATTGGTCGCTGCCGCCCATTTGAAGCTTTACACCATTGTTATGATAGAGATGTAAAAAATCATAACCCTGAACCAATTGATAAGTGAATTCGGTAAACGACATGCCTGTTTCCAAACGAGATTTCACAGAATCTTTCGCCAACATATAATTAATGGAAATATGTTTTCCGATATCACGAATGAAATCAAGGAATGAAATATTTTTAAACCAATCATAATTATTTACAATTTCGGCAGCATTTGTTGATGCATTAAAATCTAAAAACTTTTCCAATTGTTTTTTGACACAACTCAAATTATGGGCTAAAATATCTTCGCTCAATAAATTTCTCTCTGCACTTTTTCCTGAAGGATCACCAACCATTCCGGTTGCTCCACCAATTAATGCAATGGGCTTGTGACCGGCTTGTTGAAAATGCAGCAGCATCATAATTTGCACCAAATTTCCAACGCCTAACGAATCAGAGGTTGGGTCAAAACCGATATAACCTGCAACGATTTCTTTGTTTAATAATTCTTCGGTGCCGGGCATAATATCATGTAACATGCCACGCCACTTTAATTCTTCAACAAAATTTATTTTACTCATGGCACGAAAATAAGGAATTGAATGTAAAGTTAGTATTTTGAATTCATA
>CAIUEQ010000185.1 GCA_903898215.1 uncultured Bacteroidota bacterium
AAAAAGCGCGCAAAGCGCGCCCTAATAACTCATATGGATTGTCATTCCGAACTTAGAGAGGAATCGAAACTGGAAATGTCTACACTAAAAGCAGATTCCTCACTTCGATCGGAATGACATTTATTTATAGAGAAAAAAGCGCGCAAAGCGCGCCCTAATAACTCATATGGATTGTCATTCCGAACTTAGAGAGGAATCATCTTTACCATCTTAAAATTTACCACAACAAAAAGCCATGGTATAAACCATGGGCTTTTTGAATGTTAAATATTTTATGTAATTGTATTAAAAATAAAACCCAACATTAAAAGTAAGAAATTGCACAAAAACGTCTGCTTTATATGTTGGATAAATGTTCCTATTACGATAATTTAAATAAGTATAATCAATTTCACTTTGTTGCCATTTATAGCCAATAGCAAAGAAAACTGAGGCATTTTTATCCTTGATATCTATTTTAAATGCAAGAGCCGGATCAATAATTACTCCACCTATTGCGTCTCCAATTCCAATTGAATATCCTCCATTAAGAATAAACATTGGAGTAATTGGATCGTTGCTAAATGGGATTCTGAAATCAAGAGTTAAAGGCATAAGCATTATATTTTGATATTTGTCTATACCAAAACCAACTCCTAAAAAAATGTTCCTATGCTCCTGAATTCCGGTAATCATACGAAACCCGATTGCCATATCCTCATTTTGTAAATCATGACCGGCAACAGAAACACTTCCCATTCCAATACTAATAGGAGTTTCAAACAAAATAAAATAACCGCTTTTCTTCTGTTCATCCTGTTTGCTAGTTTGGGCAATAGCAATTATTTGAAAAAAGAGAAAGAGAAATAATAAAACGAATTGAGTTACCTTTTTTTGTTGTTTCATTGGCATTAAAATAATTCATTTAACATTAATTTTTATTCACAAAAAAAGCCACCTCAAATTGAGATGGCTTTTCATTTATTAAACTAAGTTTATCTTAATTCTTTTTCCGATCTCTTCAATATCGGATTTAAATTTTTTATCGGTTTCTATCAGATCATTTACAGTTTGGCAAGCGTGAATTACCGTTGAGTGATCGCGGCCACCAAAATGCATTCCGATTGTTTTTAGTGATGACTTGGTTAGATCTTTTGCATAGAACATTGAAATTTGACGAGCCTGAACTATTTCACGTTTACGTGTTTTTGATTTTACCAGATCAACAGAAATTGTAAAATAATCGCACACTAATTTTTGTATAAATTCTATAGAAATTTCGCGAGATGAATTTTTTACGAAATTTTTCAAAATCTGTTTTGCAAGATCTAATGTTACTTCTTTTCTGTTTAATGATGATTGAGCAAGCAATGATACTAATGCACCTTGCAACTCACGAATATTTGTATTGATATTATGTGCTACGTATTCAACAACATCTCTGCTTAATGAAATGCCATCAGCATACATCATGTGTTCTAATATAGCTAAGCGTGTTTCAAAATCCGGTGTTTGAAGATCTGCTGAAAGGCCCCATTTGAAACGTGATAACAAACGCTCATCCATTCCTTTCAAATCTTTTGGTGCACGATCGCTCGTTAATATAATTTGTTTACCAAGTTGGTGAAGGTGATTAAAAATGGTAAAAAATATTTCTTGGGTTCTTTGTTTATTTTCTAAAAACTGAACATCATCAACAATTAATACATCAACGTGCTGATAAAAATTCATAAAATCCTGATTTGAATTATTACGAACTGAATCTACAAATTGATTCACAAATTTTTCAACCGGAACATACAACACAACTTTATTTTTGTTGTTTTGTTTGATCATGTTTCCGATGGCTTGTACCAAATGTGTTTTCCCTAATCCTGTTTCACTAAAGATCATTAAAGGATTAAAAGAAGTACCGCCAGGTTTATTTGCAACAGCAAAACCTGCTGATCGTGCAAGTCGGTTACAATCGCCTTCTATAAAATTATCAAAAGTTAAATTTGCATTGAGGTTTGAATCGATGTTAACTTTTTTAATGCCCGGAATAATGAATGGGTTTTTGATATTGTTGCTCAAGTTTAATGAAACTCCAATATTCTGACTGTCGGATTTTGTATTTGAACTTCCCGGCAGATTTACCATATATGGATTGGAGCTACTGCTTCCATTTTCCACTATAATATTATACTCTAATCGGGAACCTGTTCCAAGTTCAGCTTTTAAAGCTTTTTTCAATAGAGTTACATAGTGCTCTTCTAACCATTCATAAAAAAACTGACTGGGTACCTGTATGGTTAAAACTTTGTTTTCAAGTTTAATGGCTTTGATCGGTTCAAACCAAGTTTTAAAACTTTGGGGGGAAACATTGTCCTGAATTAGCTTCAGGCTATTGCTCCATACGGTATCGCAAGATTTATCTGACATAATTAGTTACTCTTTTCGTTTGGGAAGTTGATTAAAAAATTGTTAATAAAAAAATTTTTTCTGTAATAAATTTTAATAAT
>CAIUEQ010000186.1 GCA_903898215.1 uncultured Bacteroidota bacterium
ACTATTTTTTTTAGAACTTGCTTTTGTTGAAGTGAGTTCTGACGGGCAACATTATTTTCGTTTTCCTTCTACCTCATTAACCGATACCATCATTCAAATTGATAATGCATCAGGAATAAATCCAAAAGGAATAAATAACCTGGCAGGAAAGTACAGCGTAAATTATGGAACTCCATTTGATCTGGATGAATTAAAAAATATACCTGGACTTGACATCAATAATATCACAAATATTAAAGTGATTGATGTAGTTGGAAGTCTTGATAATTCGATAGCTCGCAAAGATGCATCAGGAAGAAAAATAAATGACCCCTGGCCTACTCCATTTCCATCATCTGGTTTTGACTTGGATGCTATTGGTGTAATTCACCAAAAATGGCAAAGCGGTATTTCTGATATAAAAAACGTGAATGAACTGATAAAAATATTTCCTATTCCTGCAAAGTCGGTTGATGAATTACATATCATTTTCCCAGAATCTTTAAATGTTACAGAAGTTCAAATTTTGGATTTAACGGGGAAACTTTTATGGATGCAACCAAACACGTCTTTAAATTTGACTATTGGATTATCGCAGTATGATAAAGGTATTTATCTGTTAAAAATTACGGGACAAGATTTTGTAACCGTTAAAAAAATCTTCATCGAATGATCAGGAAATTATTGTATTTAGTTATTGTCAGTTTGATTTTCATCTCGTGTGAAAAACCACCGTTGCCTGCTGATATAGCTACACTTCCACCGGTACAACAAGGTGGTGTTTTTATTTTAAATGAAGGTGGATTTAATAATGGAAATGCTTCACTTACTTTTTATGATTTTCAAAATAAATCTTTAAGTGCTGATGTTTTTATTCAGGCAAATTCAAGACCTCTTGGTGATGTACTTCAATCAATGACTATCAATAATGGAACAGGATATTTGGTGGTTAATAATTCGAAAAAAATTGAAGTGATTGATGCCACAACTTTTTTATCTAAAGGAACGATCACAGGTTTTAACTCTCCAAGATATATGCTTATGATAAACGAAAGCAAAGCTTATGTGAGCGATCTGTATGATAATAATATTTGGGTTGTTGATGTGAATTCAAAATATATTACAGGAAAAATTTCTTGTGCAGGTGCAACTGAGCAAATGTTATTAGTAAATAATAAAGTTTATGTAACGAACACCTTGCAAAAATCAATTTACATTATTGATCCTTCAACCGACAAGCTCACCGACAGTATTCAACTTTCCTATGGTTCAAACAGTATTGTACTTGATGCGAATAATAAAATTTGGGTACTCTGTTCGGGCAGTCAAACAAAGCAAGTAAATGCAGGTTTATATCGCATTAATCCTTTAAATGATTCTGTTGAACTTTCGATAAAAAATATTTATCCGTCAGGAATTTTTGGTGCTCAAAAATTGTGTATCAGTTCAAGTAAAAACAAATTATTCTGGCTCAATAATGATATTCAAAGTTTCAATATTCAGGATACAAATTTTTCGGCTACTCCATTTATTCAATCGATAAAAAATAATTATTATGGTTTGGGTATTGATCCAAAAACAGGTGAAATTTATGTGAGTGATGCAATAGATTTTGCACAAAAATCAGTAGTATATATTTATACTCCAACAGGTGCATTGAGTGCATTTTTTAAAGCAGGTATCAATACAAATGGGGTTTGTTTTTATTATAAATAAATACGAATCCTATTTAAATATTATTAAACGTTATTGTAAATGCAGTTCCAATTCCCTGTTGTGATTTCACTTCGATGTTTCCGTTATGAAGTTCTACAATGCGCTTAACAAGTGAAAGTCCAATGCCGTGACCGCTGATATTTCGGGTATCGTTTCCGCGATAAAAAGGTTCAAAAACATGTTTAATCTCCTCATCAGAAATTCCTATTCCGTCATCACTAAATTGAATAGTAACATGTGCATTGAACATAATATTTACTTTTACTTTTTGGTTAGGAGAGAATTTACAGGCATTATCCATGATATTTTTTAATGCCGATTTTATGAGTGCAGAATTTCCAAGTATCACACTATGGTTTTCTACTGAACCAAAATTTTGCACGTCAATATCAATAGAATATTTAGGTTTAGCTTTTAATAATTCTTCTCTCGAATCAATCAGTATATCCAATACTTCAATAGGTTCGAAAGCTGATTCAATATAATCGGTATTTAGTTTAGCAAGTTCACTTAAGCCTTGAAGCAATTCGATAAGATTATTGATATCTTCATTAATTGAGGTGAGGGTTTTTATATAATCTTCTTCACTCCTATTCTTCATCAACATTACTTCCAACAACCCTTTCATTGAAGTAAGAGGAGTACGAAATTCGTGAGAAGCATTTGCTACAAAATTTTTCTGCATCGCAAAAGCATTCTCTAAACGATCGAGCATTTTGTTAAATGTAACTGCGAGATGCGCAATTTCATCTTTGCTCTTTCCAATCTTAACGCGGTTATGTAAATTTTTTACAGTGATCTGGTCAACCTCATCAACAACCTGAACCATAGGACTAAGCGAGCGTTTTGCAAAGAACCATCCCAAAAATCCAGTAATAAATAAACTGATCACAAAAATTTGCATGAGGAGATCTTTTAGAAATTCAATTTTCTTTAATCCCGTTTCATCAATAGCACCAATGATCACGTAATGTTTTCCATTCGGATCGATAAAAGTAAATCCTGCATATTCTATTTCTTCTTTACTGAAACCTACCTCTTTTTTTTCTACAATATCCTTCAAATATTTACTATCCGGTTCAGCAAATTCTAAAGAGTTTCGATAGATGAGTTGTTGCTTGCTATTATAAATAAATATGCGCTGATCTTTTAAAAAGCTGAGGTTATTGCGTTCAATGGTACCTAATAATGCGGTATCAATTTCATCCGTTTCTTCCAACAATAATTCGGTAATGGTGAATCCTTTTTCTTTTAATCGTTCATAAAATTCGTTGTGGCGAAACTGTTGTGAATTTTTATAAACCAATAAAGAAAACACTAATAATATGCCTGCAACTATAAGTGAAAACTGAAGTGCAAGGGAGCTTTTAATATTCATCACTGCAAGGTAATAATTTGTTGTAATTAATTCTTATTGGCCTTTTTCTTAATTCAGATTTAGATTCCTCACTTTGTTGCGAATGATAGGCAATTATGAGAGAGAGAATTTGTAATTCCGAACAAAGTGAGGTATATGAAAGTGGAAATATAAAAGTTGACTTAAAAAAAAATTGAAGCAAGTTATTTTAGCCGTAACAAAAAATTATGCAGGCATAAAAAAGAAATTCTGTGCGCTGTGCTTCTTACTATCGAAAACTTCTAAATGATCGCCAACTAAAACTTTTACAGCAAATCCTATTTCACTAAAAAAATTAAAACAGTTGTAACGATTTTCGTTATCCCACAATTCGCAATAGATAACAGGCTTATTTTTTATGATCAAATTTCTAGCACCACAAAAAACCTGATATTCAAAATTCTCTACATCAATTTTAATTGCTTTGATAGGAATATTTTTCAACTCCTCAAGGTCATCTAATTTAACCTGCTTTACTTTAAATGTGATGCCTTCGTTAAAATCTGTCATGCTCTCATCCACAACATGTGAAAGTCCTTGCATTTTAACAGCATCAACAACAGGCATGATCATTTCAATTTCTTTGTTTTCATTTCCCAAAGCAATTTCATACAGCACAACATTTTTCAATTTAAAAAAACTGATTATTTTTTTAAGCGTACTGATATTATCAGGCATAGGTTCAAATGAAAAAACTTTTCCATGATTAACTTTTTTTGCAAGATTGGTGGTCATGATACCAATGTTTGCGCCTATATCCAGCACATTATCCTTTTCGGTTAAAAGTTTTAACAGATAATGAAAGTCGCCTTCTTTCGAATCGGATTTTATTGTAAGTGATTTATAAATAGCAAACACAAAAAGGTAATTTCCAAATCCGAGTGTGCGTTGTAAAATTGCCTGAATTATTTTTTTCAAATCAAAAAAATTAAGCGTTGTTATGAACCATTGCGGATTTAATAAATTTCACAAACAGCGGGTGAGGATTTAAAACCGTACTTTTATATTCGGGATGAAATTGTACTCCAACAAAAAATGGATGCTCTTTAACTTCTACAATTTCGGCAAGTTTTGTTTCAGGATTTGTACCTGTTACAAACATCCCTGCTTTTTCAAATTCTTTTTGAAACTGGCTATTAAATTCATAACGGTGGCGGTGACGTTCAGAAACTTTTGATTTTTCGTAAGCCTTATAAGCCTTGCTATCTTTGGCAACTTCGCAAGTGTAAGCTCCCAATCTCATTGTTCCTCCTTTTTGAGAAATCTTTTTTTGTTCAGGCATCATATCAATAACAGGATGTTTTGTTTTAGCATTCATCTCTGTTGAATGTGCATCTTTAAATCCCAAAACATTTCGGGCATATTCGATTACGGCACATTGCATTCCTAAACATATTCCGAAAAATGGAATTTTATTTTCTCTGGCATATTTTATTGCAGCAATTTTTCCTTCAATTCCTCTATCCCCAAAACCAGGTGCTACTAAAATTCCATCTAAATGTCCGAGTCTGCTTTCTGCATCTTCAGGAATGATAAGTTCGGAATGAATGTATTCTAAATTTACATGACATTCGTTTAATGCTCCAGCATGAATAAATGCTTCACAAATTGATTTATAAGCATCAGGCAACTCAACATATTTTCCTACCAACCCAATTTTTACTTCATGTTTAGGGTTTTTATGTTTGGTAAGAAAGTTAAGCCAACTATCCATGTTGGGTTCATTTTTTGCCGATAGTTTGAGTTTGCTTAAAACGGTTTTATCCAATTTTTCTTTCATCATTGCAATTGGAACATCATAAATTGTCGACATATCCAATGCTTCGATAACAGCATTTGTATCAACGTTACAGAACAATGCAATTTTCCTTTTTGCTTCTTTGCCAATTGGATGACTGGCACGGCAAACTAAAATATCTGGTTGCACTCCCGACTCAAGTAACATTTTAACAGAGTGCTGAGTAGGTTTTGTTTTTAATTCTTTTGAAGTATTTAAATAAGGAAGTAATGTAAGATGAATCACTAAACAATTTTCCTGTTTCAATTCCCATCTCATTTGACGAACAGCTTCGATATATGGAAGTGATTCAATATCACCTACTGTTCCGCCAAGTTCAGTGATGATGATTTCAAATTCACCACTCTCACCTAGCAATTTCATTCTGCGTTTTATTTCATCCGTAATGTGAGGAATTACTTGAACTGTCTTTCCTAAAAAAGCTCCTTCACGTTCTTTAGAAATCACATGTTGATAAATACGACCGGTAGTAACATTATTTGCTTGTGATGTTGGTACGTTCAAAAAACGTTCGTAATGACCAAGATCCAAATCCGTTTCAGCACCATCTTCCGTTACAAAACATTCACCATGTTCATAAGGATTTAAAGTTCCGGGATCCACATTAATGTATGGATCAAATTTTTGGATGGTAACTGTATAGCCACGCGATTGTAGCAATTTAGCCAATGAAGCAGAGATAATACCTTTACCAAGTGATGAAGTTACCCCGCCAGTAACGAAAATATATTTTGAAGAAGCCATAGTTGAATTTTAAGAATTTAGATTTTTGATGTAAGATTGAACAAATCGTCAATCTCAATTCGCAAATCATAAATTGCTACTGTACGGGAAACAAAAGTATGCTATTTTTAATGGCTGAAAAACTCGAAGTGAATCAGTTTTTCAAATACTTTTCAACATGTTTCAAATCATCAGGAGTATCAATGGATAAGCTTTCTATTGTAGTTTCTTTAACACCAATACGATAGCCGTTTTCAACCCATCTTAATTGTTCCAAAGATTCGGCCTTTTCTAAATTGCCAATTGGGAGTTTTGTAATTTCTTTCAAAACATCCGAGCGGTATCCATAAATTCCGATATGTTTAAAATAGCTGATTTCTGCTTCAGGATTTCTGCGGTATGGAATCGGAGAACGAGAAAAATAAATGGCTTCGTTTTTAAAATTTCGAATCGCTTTCACAATATTCGGATTGCGGATATCTTCTTCCAATACTATTTTTTTGATGAGGGTAGCAATTTGAATTTCAATATCATCGAAACAAACTGCCAGCAAATCAATTTGTGCTGGGTTTATAAAAGGTTCATCGCCTTGAATGTTGATGACAATATCAAATTCACCTTTTTCATTATGCAAAACTTCAGCACATCTGTCGGTTCCGCTTTGATGTGTTGATGAAGTAATGGAAACTTCGCCTCCAAAGTTTAGCACATGCTCGGCAATACGTTCATCATCAGTAGCAACAATAATTTTTTTGAGTGAGGTGCTTTTTAATGATTGCTCATACACACGTTGAATCATACTTTTCCCACCAATATCAATTAATGGTTTTCCGGGAAATCGGGTTGAACCATAACGTGCAGGAATAATTCCGAGAATGTTTGCCATATTATTTTTTTAAATTAATGCTTATTCAATATTTTCTTTTGATAATTGTTCAACAAGTTGATGAAGTTTGTTGGCTAAAACTTTTTTATCGATCAATTTAGTTTCGTAATCAGCAATCATTGCCGGAGAAACATTTCGTGCCATTGCATACTCCACAACTTCAGTGTCTTTTCCTTTGCAAAGGAAAATGCCGATACTCGGATTTTCGTGTAGTCTTTTTACATCACGGTCTAAAGCTTCCAAATAGAAATTGAGTTTACCTAAAAACTCGGGCTCAAACTCTTCAATTTTTAATTCAAATAATACCATGCATTGCAAATCACGGTGATAAAAAAGCAAATCAGTATAATAATCTTTATTGCCAACCTGCAACCTAAACTGATTTCCCATGTATGCAAATCCTTTTCCTATTTCGATGATAAATTTTTGCAGGTTTTTGATGAGAGATTTTTCTAAATCATTTTCAGAATAACCATCAGGTAAATCCAAAAACTCAAATACGTAAGGGTCTTTAAAAATGCCTTCTGGCAATTGTGTCCTCACTGCGGACACAATTGGATTTGAAAGCATAACCCTTTCAAATTGAGCTGTATTTAAAGATCTTTCTAGTTCACGTGTGCTATATTTTTCAATTATTGTAGTAAGCAAATAATAAAATTTTTCTTCTGCTGATTTAGTCTTTGAAAGAATTAATCGATGATTTGTCCAGTTTAATTGTGACAACACTGTTGTCACAAATTGTTGAATCAATGAATTTGAATCGGCTAATTGTGTCCTCACTGCGGACACTTTTTGTTTCTTGTTTTTTTTTGCTTTCAAAAGTGTCGCCACTGGCGACACAAATACAGTGTCACTATTTTTTGAGTTTTCTAAATGTGTCGCTGTTGGCGACACATTTAATATTTTCTTTCCTAAATAGGCATCTTTCCAAAATTTATAACAATCCGAATTGGGGGAATACGTTTCATAAAACTGTTTCATTCTGTATAATCCTCTGCGATTAAAACCACTCATGCCGGGCATTTTTGCAGCAATATATTTTGACAATTCATCTACAGTACCTTCTCCCCAAATTCCATTGGCAACTTTTTCTGAAACAATATTTCCTACATTAAAATAGAGCATTACCAATTCAGCATTTATCTTACTGAATGCACGATTACGAGCCTCAGTGATAAGTTGAAGAATATTTTCAAACTCTGATTTTTGAATACTTTTTTGTTTGACCATTTTCCTAATCAGCAAAAGTTTGCCCTATTATTAAAATAAAAAAGGGGACAAGCTAATTGTCCCCTTCAAATATAAAAATGTTATTCAATTAAATTTCTCTATTCACATTCCATTGTTCCATATAATCACCAACACGTCTGATAAAAGAACCTCCAAGCGAACCATCAACAACTCTATGATCATAACTCATTGATAAAAACATCATATGTCGGATGGCTATCACATCACCCATTTCAGTTTCAATCACTGCTGGTTTCTTTTTGATTGCACCGGTTGCCATTATTGCAACTTGTGGCTGATTAATAATTGGAGTTCCCATTACGTTTCCAAATCCTCCAACATTAGTTAAGGTAAAGGTTCCACCTTGAATATCATCGGGAGTTAGTTTGTTTATGCGTGCACGGTTTGCCAAATCATTTACCGATTTTGTTAAACCGATAAGGTTCATCATGTCGGCATTTTTAATTACAGGAACAATTAAATTTCCGCTAGGCAATGCCGTTGCCATTCCAATATTTATTGCTTTACGTTTAACGATATTATTTCCGTCAACAGAAATATTGATCATCGGAAAATCTTTGATGGCTTTTACCACACATTCAATAAACATTGGCGTGAAAGTAATTTTTTCTCCTTCACGTTTTTCGTAAATACCTTTTGCTTTATTTCTCCACATCACCATATTGGTAACATCGGCTTCAACAAATGAAGTAACGTGTGGCGACACATGTTTACTCATCACCATATGATCGGCAATAAGTTTGCGCATGCGGTCCATTTCAATAATTTCATCTCCGTTCATCATCGTTACTTTTGCCGGTTGAGGAGAAGAAACTGATGGTTGAGAAACTGAAACAACAGCTTGTTTATTTTCAATATTAGGTTGAGCAACTGGCGCATTTCCTCTATTTTGAATATGAGCTAAAATATCACGTTTGGTTACTCTTCCTTCGCTTCCGGATCCAGCAATATTTTCAAGTTCAGTCATCGAAATATTTTCTTCTCTAGCAATATTTAAAACCAAAGGAGAATAAAAACGTGCGCTGCCATTGTTTGAAACAGAAGAGGTAGTTTGCTGAGCAACTTCAATTGTTTTCTCAATTTCGGCTACAGCAACTTTTTTGGTTTCGATAACTGGAGTTGGAATTGCTGCTTTTGGAGCTGCAACTGAATCTGACCCTGCCAATTCAATAATTGCTATGGGCGTATTTACAGCAATCACATCACCATCCTTAAATAATTTCTTTTTTAAAATTCCGCCTTTAGGTGAAGGAACTTCAGAATCAACTTTATCGGTAGCAATTTCCAAAACTGTTTCATCAGGAGCAATGGTATCACCTTCATTTTTTGTCCATTTGATGATGGTTGCTTCTGCAATACTTTCGCCCATTTTGGGCATTATCAATTCGAAATCGGCCATATTTTTTGTGTTAACGGTTTTCGGTTCACGGTTCACGGTTTTTGCAGTGAACTGATAACGGTGAACTGACAACTGAACGGCAAATTTAATTTTTTGCGGGAGTTTAGAAAATGGAAAAGAAATTATTCCTCTAATTACAATATTCCTCAACAACATCATACCTTCATTTGCAGTGAATTAAAAATTTCTGAGGCGTATTTTCTTCATCTTACTAAAGATGAAAAAATGGAGGTGGTCAAAATTTTTGACCACCTCACAAAGTTGAAATACTCACCACAGTTGCAAAATCTTTCTAAGAAGTTAATTTCTTCTCCTACAACTCCAAACTTCCAATTGAAGTGAGATAAATTTCAATTATTTTAATGACAAATATTTTTTATTATAAAATTGATGGTGAATTAATGAAATTGCGGCAATGTATTTTACAACGCTAAAAAATATTGTTACCGAAAACAACCGCTATTATTTGGCCTATTTTATTTTATTGATTGGAAGTTTGATCGTTCAATTCAATGTTGCGCAGTTTGATGTCACTTTATTCATTAATAGCTTTCACAACACTTTCCTGGATATTTTTTTTAGCTATTTCACAGATTTTGGAGATGGCATATTTGCAACGGCAGTAGTTTTAATGTTAGTTCTTTTTAAACGTAAATATTGGATGAGTTCTATTTTATGTTTTTTTATTCCGGCATTAATTACACAATTATTAAAGCATTATTTTTTTAGTGATTTTGAACGACCAATCTTATTGATGAAAAATTTCCCCCAACTGCATTATGTAGATGGTGTTAACATTAACGAGTTAAATAGTTTTCCGTCAGGGCACGCCACGCAAGCATTTGCGCTATTTACTTTTATGGCTTTAGTTACACCTTATCGAAAATACCAATTGCTTATTTTATTAGCTGCAATACTTGTTGCGATTTCAAGAATTTATTTATTGCAACATTTTTTTCAGGATGTGTTAGCAGGATCTTTTATTGGATTAATAGTTTCAACTTTAATTTTTGCTGCATTTGAAACTTACAATAAAAAAGAAAAAGTTGTTGGGGAAGTAAAACAATAGGCAATTGGCAATCCCGATAATTATCGGGAGCAATAAGCAATAAATTCAAAGCACAAAATTAGTTACAATTGGTGTCAGTCACTTCGAGTTTGTCCGATAGCTATCGGACGAGAAGCGATGTTAGTTTTGTGCATTGTGCTTATAAGAACTTGTTCTCTCCCGATAGCTATCGGGATCGAACTGACAAGTAATACAACGATTGTCACTTCGAGCGGAGTCGAGAAGCGATGTTAATTTTGTGCATTGTGCTTATAAGAACTTGTTCTCTCCCGATAGCTATCGGAATCGAATTGACAAGTAATACAACGATTGTCACTTCGAGCGGAGTCGAGAAGCGATGTTAATTTTGAGCATTGTGCTTATAAGAACTTGTTCTCGACTCCGCTCGAACTGACAATCTTAAGACTCCGCTCGAACTGACACTACCTCACCACCGCTACCTTTTGAGTTTTTATAACCGCACCATTTGCATCAGTAATTCTTGCAAAATACAAACCTTGTGAAAGTGTTTCCGTAAAAAAGTTGGCGGATTTAGTAAATGATAAAGTTGTTAAAACTTGTTTACCTGTTATATCAAATAATTGCGCTGTTAACTTTTCTGATGATGTTGTTTCAATTTGCAATTCATTTATTGCAGGGTTTGGGTAAATATTCCAGTCTGTATTCTTTTGATTTAAACTTAC
>CAIUEQ010000187.1 GCA_903898215.1 uncultured Bacteroidota bacterium
AATGCCATTTGATAAATTGTGCTGATTAACCAGCGTAAACCAATTTTATCAACGGCTACAAGGTTCCATGATTCAGGAAACTTAAGTCTGTCGAAAGCAAAATATAATATGAGCAAGGTCATAAATTGTTCTAAAGGTTTGCGCTCGAGGTCAACAAATTTTTCCGAAAATTGATTGCCGGTAAATCCTTTAATGATTCTGAAAAACTGACGGCTGATTAATCCTGCGCAAAATTGTTTTAGTAAAAATCCTAAAATAAGAAGGCCAATACAAATGGCGAATTCTTTTAAAGGATTGCCGAATAAATCTTGTTCAAATAATGTGAAGTCCATGATGCAAATATAGTTTGTATGCTGAATTTTTTTCTAATGAGCTTCAAGCCAATTCTCACCAACACCAACTTCTGCTAAAACCGGAACGGCTAAAATCATGGCACTTTCCATTTCTTGTTTCACCAACTTTTTCATCTGCTCCACTTCACTTTTATGAACATCAAAAAGTAATTCATCATGAACCTGAAGGATCATTTTCGATTTTTCAATTGCCCATTGTTTATTGCCCATTGCCGACTTAATTCTAATCATAGCAACTTTGATCATATCTGCTGCAGAGCCTTGTATTGGAGCATTTATAGCATTTCGTTCAGCGAAACCACGCACTGTAAAATTAGCAGAATTTATATCGCTTAAATATCTTCTGCGACCTAAAAGTGTTTCAACAAAACCATGCTCTTTGGCAAAATTAATGGTGTTGTTCATGTACTCTTTAATGCGAGGATATTGTAAAAAATATTCTTCAATAATTATTGCCGCTTCCTTGCGCGGTATTCCTAAATTTTGTGAAAGTCCGAAAGCCGATTGACCATAAATAATTCCAAAATTTACAGCTTTGGCATTCCTTCGTTGATCGCTGGTAACTTCTTCAAGCGGAATATGATAAACTTTTGAAGCAGTTGCAGTATGAATATCAATTCCGTTTTTAAATGCATCAATCATGTTTTCTTCCTTCGAAATTGAAGCAATCACTCTTAATTCTATTTGAGAATAATCAGCACTCAACAAAACAAAATCATCATTACGAGGAATAAATGCTTTACGAATCTCTCTTCCTTTTTCTGTTCGTATCGGGATGTTTTGCACATTCGGATTCGTTGAACTTAATCTTCCGGTTGCTGCCACAGCTTGATTGAAAGAAGTGTGAACTCTGCCTGTTTTTTGATTGATTAAAGCAGGTAGTGCGTCAACATAAGTTGATTTTAATTTTTGCAACTGACGAATATCTAAAATACATCTTACAATTTCATGCTCGCTTAAACCACTCAAAACATCTTCTCCTGTTTGGTACTGTCCGGTTTTTGTTTTCTTAGCTTTCGGATCTAATTTCAAGTGATCAAAAAGTACTTCGCCTAATTGTTTTGGTGAAGCGATATTGAAGTTTAATCCTCCCGACAGTTCGTAAATACGTTTTTCTAATTCGGTAACTTGCTTTCCTAATTCAACAGAATATTCATCCAAAAAATCTTTATTAATGCGCACACCTTCACGTTCCATATCACTCAAAATATCGATAAGAGGAATCTCTACTTCTTCAAATAATTTTTGTGCATTGAGTTCGATGAGTTGGGGTTCAAAAAAATGTTTTAATTGCAAAGTGATGTCAGCATCTTCGGCAGCATATTCTTTTATTTTTTCAAAATCAACACTGCGCATGCTCAATTGATTCTTGCCCTTTTTCCCAATTAATGTTTCGATTGAAACCGGTTCGTAATTCAAATAAGTTGTCGAGAGAAAATCCATGCCATGACGAAGATCAGCGTCAATCAAGTAATGGGCAAGCATCGTATCAAACCATTTTCCTTTAAGTTCGATTCCGTAATTTTTTAAAATACCAATATCGTATTTGATATTCTGACCGATTTTTAAAATATTTTCACTTTCAAAAAATAGTTTAAATTCATTGATGATTTGTTGTGTTTCATTTTGATCAGTTGGGAAAGGAACATAAAATGCTTCATGCTTTTTAAATGAAAATGATAATCCAACGATCTCTGCATTCAAAGTTTCGAGGTCGGTAGTTTCGGTATCAAAACACACTTCCTTTTGTAGCAATAATTTTTCTAAAAGATCTTTTCTTTTTTCTTCGGTATCGATTAAAAAATAAGTGTGCTCAGTATTTGAAATAGTATTTTTTGGAATGGATGATTCTTCAGGAGGAGTTTCAGGTTTGTCGTTTGATGTTTGAAGTTGACTTCCTTGATTAAATAAATCGAAAGCACCGGAATTGTTCTGTTTTGACGAATTGTTCTCGACTCCGCTCGAACTGACATTCTGCTGTGAACCGTTAACCGTGGACTGTGAACTTAAACTTCCAATTTCAAAAACACGTTTCAACATTGTTTTAAACTCCAACTCTTCAAAAAGTTTTTCAACAGCTTCTTTGTCGGGTGGTTCTAAAATCAACTGTTCTTCAACCAATTCAATCGGCACATTTAAATCAATTGTTGCCAATCGTTTTGAAAGAAAAGCCTGCTCTTTAAAATTTTCTACATTTTCTTTTTGCTTTCCTTTTAGCTCGTGAGTATGCTCATATAAACCTTCTACCGAACCATATTTTTGAATAAAGGTCTTTGCCGTTTTTTCGCCAACACCCGGAACACCTGGAATATTATCAACCGCATCTCCCATCAAACCTAAAATATCAATCACTTGTTTTACATCAGTAATTTCCCAACGTTTTAAAATTTGAGGAATTCCTAAAATTTCAAAATCATTTCCCATATGAGCGGGTTTATAAATATAAATATGCTCGCTCACCAACTGACCGAAATCTTTATCGGGAGTCATCATATAAACATCATAGCCAATTTTTTCTGCTTTTTTTGCAATTGTTCCGATGATATCATCTGCTTCATAACCATCTAAAATGAGCAAAGGAATTTTTAATGCTTCAGTCACTTTTCTGATGTATGGCAATGCTTTCGAAATATCTTCAGGCATTTCCTGACGGTGTGCTTTGTAAGCTTCATATTCAATATGGCGAGCGGTTGGAGCAGAAGTGTCAAACGATACTCCAATATGTGTTGGCTTCTCTCTTTTCAATACATCGAGCAATGTATTTGTATAACCAAAAATTGCTGAAGTATTAAAGCCGTAAGAAGTAATTCTTGGGTTTTTGCTGAATGCGAAATACGCGCGATAAACAAGCGCCATTCCATCTAATAAAAATAATCTTTTATCTGCCATGAGTTGGCTTCAAAGATATTTTTATCAGGCAAAAAAGGAACATAATTGTTGTAAATTAAAATAATAATATACCTTCGATTTGAGTTTACTAATAGCCAATAAGTAACATTTGTCAATATTATAGTCATTCTTCTTCGTATGGTTTACTCGTTTAAAAATTTAATTTTCATTTAACTGATTAATCTAAACTAAAAATGAAAAAACAATTACTAATTATTTTATCATTTGCCTGTGTTGGTTTTAATACAAATGCACAAAACTATTTGTTGCCAAAATTTTTAGCGAAAACAAATCATTTCACTATTAATCAAAATGGAGCAATGTTTAAAAGTGGCACGTTTTATAAACCGGGGAAGCAAATAAATTATGTTTGGGATACAGTTATAAGTGCATGGATTCCTCAAGATACTATTGTATTTACCTATAATAATTACAGCAATGTTACTCTTAGACTGGACTATATTGACGATCATCAATACCCCTATAAAATTGTCTATGGCTACAATACGAGTGGAGAAAAACTGGCAACCGATACATCTTTTTATTTTGAATACGTCTGGAGTTCATACATGCCTCGATATATTGAAAATTTTTCATATGATGCAAAAGGAAATAATACTCAAGTGTTACATCTAGAGAACGATTTCGATGGTAAAACTAATTACACGTATGATGCAAATAATAATATAACAAAATATTTAAGTTATACCGGGTGGACTGGGTTTGGCTGGGTTAATGGAATTAAAACTGATTACACATGGAGCAATGGGCAACTTACTGGAGAAATAACTCAAAGATATGATAGCACAACCACAACTTGGACTGAAGATGTAAAAACCGATTATTCTTATTTGGCTAGTAAATGCAATGGAATAACAATATATAATTGGAATGGAACAACTTGGAAAAGAAATGCCAATTACATTAATATCAATTGGTATAATTGGGCTGGCGATGTAAAAGACAGTAAAATTTCAAGTTATACTTATCAAGTACCAAATGATACCGGCTGGAAAGATACAATGACTGATACATACACTTATGATAGTTACGGAAATCAAACCGATCATCTCACCAAAGCTAAACCTGCTGCAGTTTGGTTAGTATCAGGCGAACAAAAAGATATTTATCTTTACGATTACAATGCTAATAACAGCATTTCTCAAGTTATTGATCAAACATGGATAAATAGTACTATCGGTTTAAGAAATAATTATAAAATTGTTTATAGCAATTACCAAGCATTTACTAGTACAGGGATTTCACAAATAAATAGCAGCAAAAATGATTTTGTTGTTTATCCAAATCCTTCAAATGGTATTGTGAATATTCATGCAAGCAACTGGCAGTTGGCAACTGGCAACGAATTCAAAATTGATATTTATAATTTAGTCGGTGAAAAAGTGTTTTCAACAACAAACCTTACCCCGATAGCTATTGGAACTCAAACCTCAAACGAAATAGATTTAAGCACACAACCAAAAGGAATTTATTTTATACAAATTAGTGATGGAACAAACGTGCTGTACAAGAAGTTTGTTTTGCAATAAATGTTTGCTTATTAGTAAAGCAAATACTATTATAGCTTACGCATTTAAGAATGGATTATGATTTCTTTCATGACCAATTGTAGTTGGATTTCCGTGTCCTGAAAAAACTTTTACATCATCCTCTAAACTAAATAATTTTGTTTTGATACTGCTGATGAGTGTATCAAAATTTCCTCCCGGAAGGTCAGTTCTGCCTATACTTTCCTGAAACAAAACATCACCGCTGATGCAAATTTTTTCGGCTTTATTATAAAATGATAAACTGGCAATTGAATGTCCTGGAGTGAAGAAAATATCAAGTGTTGAATTGCCAAATTTTATTTGATCACCTTCATTAATAAAAACTTTTCTTTCAGGAATTTCTTCCATCACCAAACCAAACATCTCTGCCCAACGACTGGTATCACTGTATGTTTGAAGTTCATCTTGATGCATGTATAATTCGAGATCATATTTTTTTGCAACAAATGGATTTCCCAAAACATGATCAATATGGCAATGTGTGTTGATGAGTTTTACCGGATTTAATTTTTTCTCAGAAATAAAATCTGCCAATATTTTTTGTTCACTTGCATGGTGACAACCCGGATCAAAAATGATGCACTCACCGCTTTCGTCATAAAGCACATTGGTGTTTTCCTGAAACTCATTAAATACAAACTGTTGAACTGAAATCATGAAACGAAAATAATTATACGGTGATTTTTTAAAAAATATTTTTTGAATTGAATTCTGTTTCGCAAAAAATCTTCTGCGACTACTTCAAAATAAATAACCCACCGCTTAATCGCAATAAATCTGTTTCGGCAAGTTTTGCTTCATACTTCACACTTAAATATCGCGAATTGCTTAAGATTAAATTTTGCTGTGCTTGTCGTAATTCTATCGAACTAATTACACCAATTTTATATTGATCATTTGCCAAATCAAAATTTTGTGTTGCCACATCAACATTTTCTTTTTCAAATTTTATTAACTCCAAATCCATCAAATAGGTATTGTATGATTGTTGAACTGTTAATTCAATTTTGCTGATAGTATCTTTTAAAACAAGGTCACTTTCTTTTAATCCGATTTGAGCAATTTGCAAACGTTTACTTACATTAAAACCATTAAAAATATTTAAGGTAACACCAGCACCATAGTGATATCCTAAGCTTTGGCTGTATTGAACAAAACCCGATTGTGAATTTTGATTTGCATAATTATATCCACTATATAATTGAAGATTTGGCATTCGCTCCGATTCAATTTCTTTGATTCCGAATGACAGCACTTTTGCATTTTTCTTTGCCAACAAAATGGAAACATTTTGACTGATGGCATTGCTTTTTAATTCCTCTAATTTTAACTCGCTGTTTATGTCAATTATTTCAGGAACATCAAATTCTACATTTACATCTCGAGCAATAATTTGGTTCAAAGAAGCTTTACTGTTTTTCAAAGAAACCTCCTGACGCTTCAATGCAGAGCGGTCTGTATTTAAATCCACTTGTGCATTCAGTACTTCATTTTTAGCAGCTTTTCCAGCAGCAAATCTGTCTTTTGCTAAACTCAATCTTTCTTCAGAAAGCTTCACGCTTTCCTTGTTTTGAGTAAGCAATTGTTTTCCTAAAACCACATCAAAATAGGCACGAATTACTTTTGTAAAAATAAATTCAATTTGAAAACGCATGCGTATTTCTCCAATATCTTGAAGTTCTTTTAACTTATTTTTTGTTGCAAACATTTTTAGTCCGTCAAAAATTGTCCAGCCTAATTCGGCATTTGCTGCAATTTGATTGTTGGCTGCACCGGTTGCCTTTTTTTCTGTTCCGTTAGTATATTTTTGTTCGGTGTTTGCGTTCTGATTATCTTGTAAAACAGCACCTGAAACACGTGGCAACATTCCTGCATTTCCTGCATAATTATTCACTTTTGAAATATCGGCTTCATGTTTTGCAACCTGAATAGCATAATTATTTTGAAGTGCTGTTTTCAAAGCATCATCAATTGTAAATACTTGTTGTGCTTCTGTGATATTCACACAAAGAACACAAAGGAAAAAACACAAAGAAAAAGTCAAAACACTTTGTGCTCTTTGTGAAAACACTTTGCGCTCTTTGTGTGATTTTATTTTGATATTATATAACCTCATTTTTCTCTTCAATTTCTTTATTTTCTTTAGATAAAAAACTATAAATAGCCGGAATAACATAGAGTGTTAAAATTCCTGAAAACAGTAA
>CAIUEQ010000188.1 GCA_903898215.1 uncultured Bacteroidota bacterium
ATGATTCTTTTTCCAAAAATCGTAGAAATCAACAACGATAAAATCAATGCCAAAGCCGATCTAAATGTGATATATTGAAACACTCCAGTTCCAGGAACGTTTAACACTTTATGTAGGTATTCAAATAAATAATACAGCATAATTAACCGCATGAAAACCCCAATTATATTTCATTGATTTTAGGTATGGAGTTCTATTCGGTAAATCAAGCGCATTAAAAATATGCTTGAAATAAATTATTGCAAAAACTCCAGGGTTTTGAGATACAGTTTTAGTGTATTCAATATAGTTTTTAATGGAATCATTTTTAAAAGAACGGATAATTTCAGAACCTATATTACTCTTATATTTTACCTCTGGAATTGGATAACATTTTCCAACACTAGTTTCATATTTCTCAAATTCAATTCCCCATCGAAGTTGCTTTAAATAGAGGCTTTCTCCTTTGTAATACGAATCTGTTGGTTGCAATAATGTATAGTTATTCCAAATTTTTACATTGATAATTAATTGTGGAAGTGATGTGATAAAAAACGAAATAAAAATAAATATAAAATTTTTAAAATAAGAGATTGAAGTTTTTTGAAGATGAATAAAATAGAAGCCAAGTAATGGCAATGCGGAAATAATATAAATTGGGCGTGTGTTTATTATTAATGCGATACAAATACCAAATAAAATTGAATTAAGAATGTTTGGTCGAAGAGAAAGATAAAAACAAAATACGATAAGAAATAATGTAAAAAAATCAGATAGAGGATAGTTAAAATAATCGCCCCAAAAGAATAAAGTTATGGCATTGAACAACATTATGTTTCCTATTGATGCAGCCTTTTCTGTTAACCTATAAATTGTTTCAGGAAAAAGAAAGCAAAATATAAAAGATGTAATGAAAGCAGAAAATATTTTAAAAAAGAGTAATCCATCAATGTTTAAATAACGTGACACCAGAACCAGAATTGAGTTTAGGAAAGGGAATAAAACACCTCTACTTGCATCACCATAATTAAGCAAAGAAAAATGATTGCCAATAAACATTTTGGTGCCATAATCCCAATATGCCCAAGCATCATTATAAAAAATGTTATATCCTGAATTAATTAGAAAAACGGTATATACAATCCAAGTGAAAACAAAACTTAAAATGTAATTTTTTCTTTTAAAAAGGATGTCTTTTAAAAAAGTTTGATTGATCATTTTAAATGATTTCATCAACAACATAACTTGGGCGTTTTCTGGTTGCCTCTAAATTTCTCCAGAGGTATTCTCCAAGTATTCCGATGGCGATCATTTGAAAAGAGGATACTAATAAAAACACCACCATCATGGTAGTCCAACCCTCAACATTGATAAATCCTGTTATGCGTGAAACCACAACAAAAATTGCATAAATAAAAGATATCAAACCAAGCAGTAAACCAATTGTAGTTATTAGTCTGAGAGGAGAATAAGAGAATGAAACAAAAGAGTCGATGAATAATTGTATGCGTTTATTTAATGTCCATTTTGATTTACCAAGTGCTCGTTTTTTGCGAACATAAGGAATGGAGATATAGTCGTATTTTAACCACGCTAAAAGGTAAAGGGAGTTGGTGTTTTTTTCTTCCATTGAAACAACTTGTTCACGAAGCTGTTTGTCAAATAAGCAATAATCAAATCCTCCTTTTGGAATATTTGCTAAAGCATATTTGCGTATTAAATTTTGATATTGATTGGAAAAAAATCCTGCCAGAAATCCATCATCACGATTTTCACGATTTGCTAAAACGAGTTTTATACCCTTACTCCAATAGTCGTACATTTTTACCATCAATTCTGTGGGGTCCTGTAAATCTGCTCCTGTTACCACATTACAATCTCCGGTTGCATGTTTCATACCGGCAAGGATGGCATTGTATGAACCAAAGTTTCCCGAGAGTTTAATGATTTTTACTTTATCGGGATATTGTGCTTTGAATTTTTTTAATTCGCCAAGGGTATTGTCTTTACTGCCATCATCAACCATTACGTATTCAAATATAACATCAGCTGGAAATAATTTTTCATTGCTGATAAGTTCCTGCGTTGTAACAGGAATATTTAATTCGTTGAAATAACATGGAATGATGATTGAAAGTTTAGGCATCAAAGTTTTTCTTTAGCGTTTCACAAACATAAACAATTTCGGTTTTGCACGTAATAGGATCACAAGAAATTTAAATAACGATTAGATTCCTCACTTTGTTCGGAAGGACAATTACTCAGAATATTTAGAGGAGAATGGTGGGCGCAAAGTGCCTGCCATTCTCCTGCTAAATATAATTGCCTGTCATTTCGAACAAAGTGAGGAATCTGAAAAAGATGGAAAAGTCTTTAAAAGAAAAAGCGTAGCCATCAAAAATTATGGTAACTTAAAATATGTGTGGTGCCACCAAGTTTATAGCCCAAACTTTCCCAAACATTAATCACTGCACGATTTGTTGATTGGGTATTCATAAAAATATATTCTGCTCCTTCATCCTTTAAATGATACGTCATTTCGCTTACGAGTTTTTTATACCATCCTTTATTTGTTGAGGATGAAACAGCCGAAAGAACCATTTTAGAAATATTAATTCCATTCTTTTCCCATTCACTTTTTAAATATTTTGCAGTGAGAAAAGAATCTGAAGGAATATTTTTTTCGTTTGATGTGAGAACGATATCACAAAATCCTTTGAGTGATTCTTCGATATAAGTTGCCAAAAATTCATCGGCAATTTTTTCTGAAAAAATCGGATCAGCATGAAAGCGGTCGTAATCATTTCGCATTTCTCTTGCAACTCGCATCAAATTTTTTGTATCCTCCAAACCTGCTTTACGAACCGGAAAACGTTCTTGTTTAAATTCACCAAGATTTCCTCTGAAATAAGTAAGGCGTGTTTCAATTAACTTAAACCCTGCTCCCGATAGCGCCTGAATGAGTTTAATATCTTCGGAAGGAATTTCTATGAAGCAATAAATTCCTGATTCGGAAATTATTTTTAAAAATTTTCTTACCGCATTTTCGAGTATTGAAATATCGTTATGTGAATATAAAACATATTGAAGTTTGCAAGTATTCAAATTGAAATATTTGCTATCCCACTTCAAATTAGAAACAAAAAATTCATGAACATACCCTTCAATTTCGATTTTGTAAATAACAGAATCTTCTCCTTTTTCGAAATGGAGAATCTCTTTTTCTACGCAGTTTTCAAGTTGTTTCTGATTCGGGAAATCACGGATAAAATTATAAGGAGAGTAAAAAAATAGTTCTTTGCTCCTTGCCGAAATGAGTGAAATTACTTGCTCCATATTTCGATAAATTCATTGTGATTTCTGATATAATCACTTTCTTCATAATCAGTTGATGCAAGAGCCATTTGTGATGCAGTATGAGAATATTGCATGGTATGCCAAACGTTAGGTGGAATGTAAACTCCAGTATTTGGATTGTCGAGAACAAAAGTTTCTATTTTCCCTGAAGCTGTTTCTGTTGTTACAATAATTCTTCCTGCTAAAGCAACTAATATTTGTTCAGTTTTGTGATGAGCATGTCTTCCTCTCACAATATTTTCAGGAGTAAAATAGGTCCAAAATATTCGTTTAACTGTAAAAGGTAATCCTCCATTTTGAGCAATAGAAATATAACCGATTGAGGGTTCTCCAAGTTTTTTGAAATCTATAATATGAGGTTCTTTATAAATCATAAACGCAAGTTAACCATTTTAACAAAAGTATCAGAAAAGGTTAAAAATTAGAAAGACGTTTTTTAAATAATATCCTGAGTTTTTGATAGAAAAATTTATTATTCGTCCGTGTAAAATTTTGGGCTTAAGCCCGCGCAATTTCATTTCAATATTACCCCGAACTAAAAGTTAGGGTTATCAAATATTAGCCCGAGTTTTATTTCGTAATTTTTAAAAATATATTGTTGTTTCTCCAAAGTTTTTGAGTTCAATTTTAAGATTACCTATTACTAATATTTGCCTCATGAGGAGCAAATTTATTTCCCATTTGGCAATGTCATTCAGTTTTGATTTCCTACCAGCTCCAGAGGAGCATACTGTTTGTAATGTATAGTGAAAATGATAATTTAACTCCATTAGGAGTGGCCTATAATTTGTTCAGGCAACTCATACGAACCGAGGATATTTTTTGGTTTTTGTTTTCTACAAACAAGTTGCCACTATATGGCAAAGGAATTATCTTAATAGCATTGTCCCATAGGGACAAGATATTGGTAAAATTTATATTCAAAATATTTGTAAGCCCCTTTAAGGGCGATATATTTAATGACGTAAATCGAACTCAGGATGTTAAATATTATCCTCTATGCTTTGTTAGATGGTAAAGCTTTAGAAACTAATTTTTGAAACCTGTTTACTCCCAAAATACGCATCAATAATTTTTGAATACGTTTTGTGATGGTAACATTTTTAAAGGTGTAATTTCTCCAGATGGTTTTCTCTAAATACTTAAAATATTCTTTTTTAAAAGGATGAAGATTTAAATAATCCCAAGGTTTTGACGAACCTGTATAATGAATGATGCTTGGGTCATTAATAGCTTCGTCTAATTCATTTTTACCATATACTTCTAACAATTTATTTCGGGGCATTTCGAATACAGCCGATTGTTGATTCCATTTTGGGGGAAGGATTAAACTATGCTCAAATAAAATTTTATTTAAAGCATCCTGATCGTGAAAATTTAACATTGAACCGCTTCGAATGATAAATTCTTTAAGCACAGAAGTAATATTGTTTTTTCTCCATTCATCACAATTTAATAAAAGTACACCTGCATTGATATATTTGTGAGAAGCAGGAATACCAAGACGTTTATTGTTTTCGCCATCTTGATTTGGGTCAGGAATTCCGGCAATAATAATTTTCCCCATTTCGATATTCCAAAGCTCTGAAATATTTTTTTTAACAATCATATCCGAATCAAGATGCAAAAGTTTTGGAATGCTTTTATCAATCAATTCTGGAATAAAAATACGGTAGTAGGATGCAAGTGTGATATGATTGGAAAGAAAAAAGCCATCAAAATCTTTATGTTCTAATTTATAAAACGTGAATAGTGAGTGATAATTTTCAGTGATTTTTTTAATTTCTTGTAATTCACTTTCTTCAAATTCTCCACTAAACAAATGCACATGAAAAGTAAACGGATTATTTTCAAATAAGGAAATAAGTGTTACTCCAAAATGCTGGAGATAACTTTTGTCAATTGAAAATGAAACATGAATAGGTGATTGCATGGAAACTACATTTTAAAAACAACACAAGTGGCAGAAGCTCTTTTAAAGTTCCACGATAAATTTTCGATTTTCTTTTTATTAAAGCTAATCAATGCAAAAAACATTCGAAGGAGTGTTTTCATAAAATATAAAAACTGGTTACCAAGTTCCATTCCTTTTGAAATTAATGCAAAATAAAAACCGCAATCAACGATTTCACCTTCCACTAATTTTAATGAAGGAAAAGCCTTTTGCAATTCTTTTATATCCGGACGATAAAGTGTGTCGATAGGGTCTTCGTGATATGGAAATGAATAAGGGACAGAAATAATGAGTAAAGTTTCTTTGTTCATTATCTGAATTAAAGCATCGCAAAATGTTTTTCTGTTTTCAAGATGCTCCAACAAATTTGAGCAAATGATCATCGATGGGTTTAATTGTTTTAAGGTATCGGTAAAATTTGTATCCGTTACATCGCCAACAAAATCAACACCCTCAGCTTGCTTTATGTCAATATTTTTTACAGAACAATATTTTTTCGCAAGCTCGTCAAACAAATTTTTTTTGATATAAGGTTGATCTACTTCAATAAACTTTTTAGTGCTTGAACCAATATTTAATACCAACGAATTTGGCTCAACATGTCGCTCAATAATATCTTTAAACCATAAGGATTCTTCGTATAGCATAGTTATATTTTTTATTTGGTCATTTCGAGTAGCCTTGGGAAGCTTGTGTTTGGCGCATATCGAGAAATGCATATGTCGCTTCTCGATACTTCTCTAACGAATTGCCAACCCAATGAAACTCGAAGTGACTGTTACATTTTTATTCCAATTCTTCCTGTATAATCAATCCTGTTTAAGAGCAGATGAATATTGTTTTCTTTAAAATATTGGTCAACTGCTTCACGCGCGCCTTGCCAATGTCCATAATCATCAATAATAATCACTCCTCCTTTAACAAGTTTTGGAAACAAGTGTGTTAATTCATGGTAAGTAGATTCATACCAATCCGTGTCGAGACGCAATAAAGCTATTTCACCTGGCATTGTTAGAGGGATGGTGTCTTCCACTTTTCCTTTCACATAATTTACTTTTTGCGCAGGATAGCCTGTTGATTCAATGTTCTTTTTTACATCCTCAATGGGTGCATAACACCACATAATATCTTCGGTGGTTTTTTGAGATTCGTTTAATAATTGTTGAGCTCCTTTTCCTAATAGATTAGCATCTTTTTCGGTAGGTTCGCTCATACCCTCAAATGTGTCATATAAGTATACTTGACGGTCTGTTTTATTTAATTTTACCAACTCTAACAAAGCACACATCGTACTACCACCACGCCAAACTCCGCACTCTACAATATCACCGGCAATATTATTTTTAACAAGATACTGAACAGCTTGATGCATTGCATACAATCGTTCTTCTGAGGTCATGGTGTATGGTTTGCACTTTTTTAAGGTATCCATAAATTCTTTTTCAAGATCAGGAAATGGATCGACCTGCTGATTGAGTTTAATCAATTGAAAATTGAACTTTTTAAGAATGTTGTTTATCATTTTTGTAGTACTTGTATATTGCTAAAAGATGTTTAGGGTTGAATGCGCTCAAAAATAAGGTAAAATTTAATTTAGGTTTATAAATTAATAACACAGCCAACAATCCAATATAATAGGTAATAAGCACCGACCAAGCAGCACCTGTAATTCCCATGCGAGGAATTAGATTGATATGTAATATAAAACAACAGATTAATGAGATCAGCTGAAGATAAATTACTAGCTTTTGTTTGTTTTCGGCAAGCATCCAAACACCCCATGCTGTGCTAAAAAATATTGGAATGGTTGACCAAATATGAATTTTAAAAACAGGAGGTGCTAACGCAAATTTTTCTTTGTACATAAATCCTATTACCCAATCACCAAAGAGAAAACCACCTATTGAAATGATGATAGCCGACCATATTAATAACGAATATAATTGAGTTAATCTTTTTATTTGAAGCTCTTTATTATCGCGTGCATTTACAATTCCCGGAAATACAGCGGCACAAATTGCCACAGGAATAAAATACGAAGCTTCACTCATTCTAATAGCAGCCGAATAATTCCCCACTGAGGTCAGATCGAGAAAACGCTTCAATAAGATCTGATCCATTTTTTGATACACCATCATCATTAATCCCGAAATAATAATTGGCCACGAGTGCATCAGCAATTCCTTTGCTTCGGCAAATGAGAATCTCCATTCAAATACATTTTCACCTCGGCTTCTATAAAACAGATATTGATTGATGGCTGTAAGTGTTGCTTCAAACAATACCATCGAAGCAAAATATTCGAGAGGTGCTTTAATGTATATGAACACGATTTTTACAATCGAAGAAAGAAATAATGTAATGACCTGATTGATGGCTGTTAATTTTCCGAGGACTTTTGATTGAAAATAAAAATCGACCACAGTAAACGATTGCATGATGATGGATAAGCTAACCAAAAATACAATGAATGTTTGTTGGTTATTATCCCGCATCGATGAATAAATTGTAGCAGCAATTACAACGATTATTGCACCAATAAGTCTCATCAAAAAGGTTGTGCCCAGAATATTGTTTTTATGTTCGGTACGTGTAATCAACTCTCGCACTACAATGCTGTCGAGCCCAAGTGTTGAGAATACAGTAAATATTGCAACCACATTTAATGCATAACTAATCAATCCAAACTGGTCAGGACCTAAATATCGGGCAACCAATACTCCAACCAAAATGCCTGAGATAATTCTCGACATTTTTTCCAGTAAGATCCATGAAGTGTTTTTAACGTATTTGTTTGAAGAGGTGTTTTGATTCATTTATTAAGATGCTGCGATCAGAAATTTAATATTAAAATAATTGATTATATAGCTGCAATTATATACCTTTCGTTTTTATTTATATTGAACGCTTCACAATAACGTCTGCTTTTATGAAAAAATTATCTCTTGTGCTCATATGTATGCTTTTTGGTGTCCTTGCACTTCAAGCTCAGTTTTCTTCTTCATCTTTTGCATCCCCAATAAGTTTAACTTCGGGTTCAGGAACAACTTCTTACCCTCAAGGTATAGTTGCTCCAGATATAGATGGTGATGGGAAACCGGATATAGTAGCTACAAATTATACTAATAGCACGATGTCTGTTTTTAAAAATATTTTTACTTCTGGTACTTTCAGTTCTTCATCGTTTGCAACAAAAATTGATTATACAGGAGTGCTAGTTAATTTAATATCCACAGGTGACATAGATGGTGATGGGAAACCAGACATTGCAATTCCAACATATGGTTCTTCAAGCACACTCTTTTCTTTGTTTAGGGATTCTTCAACAACAGGGGTAATTAATTTTGCAAACAGGTATGATATGAATGCGAATACTACTCCTGCTTATATTGGAATTGGAGATTTAGATGGTGATGGAAAAAATGATTTAGTAGTTACAAATTATGGTTCTGGTAATATTTCAATTTTTAGAAATACAGGTTCTGTAGGTGGATTTAGTTTCGCCTCAAAAGTGGATTTAACAGCTGGAAGTGGTCCTTCTACTGTTGCAATATCCGATATAGATGGTGATGGAAAAAATGATATTGTAGTTACAAATTATACATCGTATACAATTACAGTTTTTAGAAATACAAATTCAAGCGGAAGTATTTCTTCATCATATTTTACATCTTCTACTTATTCCACTCCCTATTACCCTAACTTTATAAAAATTGATGATATAGATGGTGATGGGAGGAAAGATATTTTAACATCAAATTACGGAAGCAACAACATTTCAATTTTCAGAAACACTTCAACTTCTGGTACAATAAGTCTCGCAACTAGACTTGATTATACAACAGGTTCAGGTACATCATGTACTCAAGGTTCAGCTATTGTTGATTTAGATGGAGATGGATTAAAAGATATTGCTGTTGCTAACAGATGTAATAATACTTTTTCTGTTTTTAAAAATCTGTCTACATCTGGTACAATATCATTAGCAACTCAAGTAACATATTCAACAGGAAGTACACCGTGTGATTTAACTTCTGCAGATTTTGATGGTGACGGCAGAATGGATATTGCTTTAACTAATAATGCTACTAACACAATTTATGTTTATCGAAATCAAATGATATCTCCCACAGCACCCACAATAGGCGGGAGTTCAATCAGTTTTAGCGGAGTAGGAAACAATAATATGACTGTAAGTTTCACAAAAGGAAACGGAGCTAGAAGAATTGTATTGTGTAAAGCGTCATCAGCAGTAAGCTCTGCACCAGTCAGCGGAACACTTTATACCGCAAACGCAACTTTTGGAAGTGGCTCACAAATCGGAACAGGTAATTATGTAGTATACAGTGATACCGGAAGTACTTTTATTTTAACAGGTTTAACAGCAAATACCACATATAATTTTGCGGTTTTTGAATACAATGGGGTAAATGGATATGCAAATTATTTAACTACAGCATTTTCATATATTACAGGAAGTCAGATAACCAACAATACCATTTATTATTATTCAAAATCAACAGGGTATTTAAATTCTTTAAGCACTTGGGGTATGAATACCGATGGAACCGGAACAAATCCTTCGAGTTTTAGTACAGCAAATTCTTATTATTTTGCTATCAATAATTCTTCGCCTTCAATTAATTCAAACCTTACCATCACAGGTGGAAATACAGCTTTAGTTGTGGGTGATGGAGTGAATACTTATAACCTTTCGATTCCTTCAGGCTTATCACTTACAACCGATACTTTTTTACTGAAAAAAAATTCTACAGTTACAATTAACGGGAGTTTAATTGGCTCAACAAATGTTTTTGAAGATACTTCAACCGCGCAATTTTTATCAACTTCGGCACAAAATATTCCAACGGCTAGTTATTATAATTTGATCGTGGGTTCATCTGTAAAAACACTTAATACCGGAAATATTATTGTGCGAAATTCCTTAACGATGATCTCGTCAGTTAACCTAAATAATAATATCATGATGTTAGGTAATTCGGCTAGTCAATTAGGAACTTTAAATGTGGTTACAGGAACTTTATTTGGAGGTACATTTATGCGATGGTTCAATACCGTTACCAACTCAGGATCGAGTGGATTGTTTCCAATTGGAACAGCAACTTCGTACCGACCGGTTCAAATAAATTATACTACAGCGCCAACTACTGCAGGAACATTAGCAGCAACTTTTGTAAATACTATTCCATCTAATAACGGACTTCCAATTTATGATGTTACTGTTTCACCGGTAGTTCAGGTAAACAAAGTTGGCAGAAACGGTACTTGGCAATTAACTCCCGGAACATTAGCAGGTGGTCAGTTTACAGGAAGTTTTACTGCAGCAGGTTTTTGGGGAGTAAGCAATGATTCGGTATTACGATTGGTGAGAAGAGCAAACAGCTCTGGAGCATGGTCAACAAACGGTAATTCAAATGCAACAACAGGCACAAATGCAACACCTGTATTGAGTCGCACAGGAATGAGTTTGTTTGGCGAATTTGGTGTTGGTGGCGATTCGGGAACAAATGCCCTACCGGTAAAATTAATTATTTTAACTGTTCATCAAGAAAGTGAAGACGCCATTTTAAACTGGCAAACCGCAAGCGAACTAAACAGCGATTATTTTGAAATACAAAGAGCTTCTGATCTTGCTAACAATAATGCCAGAAATATTGAATGGGAAACCATTGGAAAAATAAATGCTTCAGGAAATTCAATCGATAGAAGAAATTATAATTATCCTGATAATATTAAACGCTTCCTTGACCTAAATACCAAAACAATTTACTATCGTTTAAATCAGGTTGATAAGGATGGTTTTGTAACTAACTCCGACATTATTACCCTAAATTTAAAAACAAAACTCAGCACCATCACATTATATCCTTTACCTATCAATAATATTTTAACTGCGGTTTCAAACAATGCTGAAACTATAAATGAGTTGAGCATTTTTGATATGAGCGGTAAGCAAATCATTACAAGCTATAACTCACAAATGGATGTATCGTCAATCGCTCAGGGAATGTATATTGTAAAAGTGGTAACCAACAAGCAGACCTATTTCCAGAAAATAACCAAGTAATTTCTATTATTTCAAAGGTCACGGCATCACATTGATTTTATAATTTTAGAAGATTAATAAATATTTAATCTCTTAAAAAAGCTATTTGTCATGTAATTGTCTAATATCGAGTTTGTTTTTGTAATGTAAGTTATTACATCAACTTTGTAAACCGATTTATTCAATTAAAAAAATGAAAAAACATGTTTTGATTATGGTGCTGTTTGCCTTAAGCAGCACTGTTCACTCTCAAATTTCCAGCACATCATTTGCAACAAATGTTGATTTTTCAACGGGTTCAACAACAACAAACCCCGCAAGATTGGCTGCCGCTGATTTAAATGCAGATGGGAAAATTGACATGGTTGTCCCGAACAATGGAAACAGTACACTTTCTGTTTTCAGAAACGTAAGCGCATCTACAGGGTTTTATACTTCTAGTTTTGTAACTCAAAGTACGATTACTTCTAATACAAATCTTCAAGGCGCTATTTTTGCCGATTTGGATGGTGATGGGAAACCCGACATGATCACAACTCACGGAAACTTAGCAGGTGGTGGAGGAGGAGGAAGCACACAAATATTTGTTTACCAAAACGGATCAAGTACCGGAGGGTCGATTGGCTTTTTTACAGGAACAGGTTTTACAGCAGGTACTAATCCAGCATCAGCAACAGCTGCAGATATTGATGGTGATGGCAAACTCGATCTTGTAATTGCAAATTTTGGTAACAGACTAACAAATAATGGTTCGCTCATCGTTTTAAGAAATACAAGTTCGGGCATAGGCTCATTTTCATTTGTAGCTTCATCGGCCTACACAGCAAATATTAATTCCCCATACGATGTAAAAGTTTCAGATTTTGATGGTGATGGAAAATTAGATATCGTTACAGCATGTAATATTGCAACAGGAGCAGGATATGTTTCAGTTTATAGAAATACCAGTTCAACGGGAAGTATCACACTTACTCCGGTAAATACTTATACAGCAGGCACCAATCCCGAATTTGTTGATGCAGGTGATATTGATGGTGATGGCAAAACAGATATTGTTGTTACAAATTTCGGAAGCGCAAATGTTTCAGCCTTCAGAAATACAAGTACAGGTTCAGGAAGTATCAGTTTTGCAACGGCTGTAAATTTTACAACAGGAACAAATCCTTCCGGATGTACACTTACCGATTTTGATGGTGATGGCAAATTAGACGGTGCAATTGTTAACAGAACTTCGGGTACACTTACTGTTTATAAAAACACTGCAACTTCAGGAACAATTTCTTCTGCTTCTTTTGCAACAGGTGTTTCTTTTTCAACAAACAATAGTCCAACTTGTATCGCTACCACCGACCTTGATGGCGATGGCAAACGCGAAATAATTATTTCAAATCAGGGTGCGGGTAATATTTCAGTTTTTAGAAATCAGATTCTTGCTGTAGAGCCAACAACTGCATCAAGCGGTTTAACATTTTCAGGAATTACTTCAAGTTCAGTAACTTTAAATTTTACAAAAGGAAACGGAGCAAAACGAATTATTTTAGCTCATGCAAATGCAGCAGTAAATTCAAATCCTGTTGATAGTTTTACGTATTCTGCAAATGCTTCGTTTGCTTCAGGAACACAGATTGGAACCGGGAATTATGTAGTTTATAATGATACCGGAAATTCAATTACCGTTACTGGTTTATCAACCGGAACTACCTATTATTTTAAAGTAATTGAATATAATGGAACTGCATCATATACGAATTACTTAACAAGTACAACCTTAAATGGAAGTCAGATTATTTCAAGTGCCGTGTATTACAGTAAATCAACAGGAGCATTGAATGTGTTGAGTTCTTGGGGGCCAAATGCAGATGGTACAGGAACATCTCCAACTTCTTTTAGTAATAATAACGCAATTTATTTTGTAGTGAATAATAGTTCACCAACTCTTACAGCAAATTGGACCATAACCGGAACAAATCCTTTGATTGTTTTTGGTGATGGAGTGAATGCATTTAACTTGGCAATTCCTTCTGGTCTTACTTTAACGGCTGATACCATTAGTGTAAGAAGTAGTGTAACACTTACCATCCAAGGTACACTTTCTGTTACCCGATCGTATTTTGAAGATGGAAGTACAGCTCAGTATTTAGGAGCAGCGGGTCAAAGTATTGCACCTGCAAATTATTTTGTTTTGGTTGCTGCTTCAGGTTCAAAAGTATTATCAGGAAATGTTATTGTGAGAAACATATTTAATATGTCGACTAATATTAACGAAGGTTCTTATTCAATAACTTTGGGAACAGGAACTACACAAACAGGAACTTTATCTCGCACTGCAGGAACTATCATCGGAAGCTTTTCTCGTTGGTTTAGCAACACTACAAATACAGGAGCAACCGGATTATTTCCGATAGGAACTTTAACATACTATCGTCCGATTCAAATTGAATATACAAGTGCACCATCAGCCGGAGGAAAACTAACAGCATCATTCATCAACACAGATCCGGGAAATATTGGTTTGCCTTTATATGATTTTACAATTTCAGCTTCAGAGTTTCTCGACAAACAAGCACCGGATGGATATTGGAATATCAGCGTTTCAGGCTTATCAGGTGGAACATATTCTTCAACAGTCACCGCAACATCTTTTGGTTATGTAACCAATTATGCTGACCTCAGAATGTTAAAAAGAAATAATTCAACTTCAGCATGGACACTCCCAGGTGTCGCTGTGATAGGAAGTGGAAGTAACGCCTCTCCTGTTGTTAAACGCACGGGGTTAACTACAAATGGTGGCGATTTTGGAGTAGCAAGTGATCAAACTTTAAATTCATTACCCGTAAAATTAATTATTCTTACTGTTCATCAATCAAATGAAGATGCTATTTTAAATTGGCAAACAGCAAGTGAAATTAACAGCGATTATTTTGAAGTGGAAAGATCGACAGACAATGCTGATTGGCTTGCTGTAGGAAGAATAAAAGCCGCAGGAAATTCATCAGAAATTAAAAACTACGGTTATCCGGATAATATTAGTGCGATGTTGCAACAAAATGTAAAATCGATTTATTATCGCTTAAAGCAAGTTGATAAAGATGGTGCAATAATTAATTCAACCGTTATTTCTCTTAACCTTAAAACTAAAATAAGTACAATCACTTTGTATCCGTTACCGATAAATAATATTTTAACTGCTGTGTCAAATAATGCTGAGAATATTACTGAAATAACACTTTTTGATATGAACGGAAAGCAAGTTGTATCAGGAACTACAGGACAATTAAATGTTTCGGCATTGGCTCAGGGGATTTATGTTGTTAAAGTGGTTACCGATAAACAAGTCTATTTTCAAAAAATTACGAAATAATAAAATATTTTTACCCATGAGATTAACGTTCTGCTTTCAAAAGAAGCAGGACGTTTTTTATTTAAAATTTCTCCTCCTGTAAAAACAATTATTTGTTGTATTTCGTTCCATCTATATTCGTAAAATATGTTTAAGAAAATATTGATCGTATGTTTATTCTTTTTGCCCGTTTTTGTTTTCGCTCAAGACAAAGATGAACAGATTGCTGCGCAATATTTTAGCAATAACGAATTTGCAAAAGCAGCCGATGCATACGAACGACTTTTTTTAAAAAATACTCAGTCAACTTATCTGTACGAAAATTTATTGAACTGCTATTTTAAGCTTAATAAATTTGACGAAGCAGAAAAACTGGTTAAAAAACAGATACGTAGAAATGATGCAAATCCTTATTATTTGGTTGATTTGGGATTCGTTTATAAAAAGTCGGGCAATGCCGATAAATCAAAGAAACAGTATGATGAAATTGTCAATAAAATAAAGGGTAGAGAAGAACAGATTTCAGAAACAGCAAATGCATTTCAAAAAAGAGCAGAGCTGGATTATGCGATTAATTCATATTTAAAAGGCAGAAAAATCAACAACAATAATCCTCAACTTTTTTGTATTGAACTTGCAGGTTTATATGCCGAAAAAAAGGAGGTAAAACCAATGATCGATGAGTATTTATATTCACTTCAAAACAATCCACAGTTTGAAGAAGATATTCAAGGTTACCTTCAGTCATATTTAGAAAATGCTACAGATTTTGACTTATTAAAACTTGCATTGTTAAAGAAGAACAAGGAATTTCCGGGCAACGAATCTTTTATCAATATGCTGATATGGATGTACGTTCAGCGAAAAGATTTCGACAATGCATTTGTTCAGGTAAAAGCATTGGACAAACGTTTTAAGGAAGAAGGCAGAAAGTTAATTGAACTTGGAAACCTTGCTATTTCAAATGAAAAATTTGATGCAGCAACAACAATTTTCAATTACGTTTCAACACTTGGAAAAGAAAAAGCATTTTATATCAATTCAAGAATCGGAATGCTTGAAGCCAAAAACAAAAAAATATTTTTTAGCGGAAATTATACTGATGTCGATTTGAAAATTTTGGAAAAAGATTACAATGATTTTTTAACAGAGTTCGGACATAATTATTTTTCGGCACCTGCCGAGCGTGATTTGGCAAGACTTGAAGCCTATTATCTCCATAACTTTCAAACATGTATTGAACTGTTTCAAGAGATCATCAATATGTCGCGTTTGGAGGAACATTTTAAAGCCGAATGCAAATTGGAATTAGGAGATATTTATTTGTTGAAAGGCGAAGAATGGGAAGCGATGTTATTATACGGACAGGTTGATAAAGATTTTATGGAAGACCCATTAGGTCAGGAAGCGAAATTTAGAAACGCTCGTTTGTATTATTATTTAGGAGAGTTTGGCTGGGCTCGCTCGCAACTCGATGTGTTAAAAACTGCCACAACTCAACTCATCGCAAATAATGCATTAGAACTTTCATTATTGATTCAGGATAATACTCTAGATAGCATTGATGAACCACTCTTTATGTTTGCCCGTGCCGACTTAAATTTATTTCAAAATAAAACTGAAAGAGCGCTCCAAATATTGGATAGTATCAATTTGCTTTATCCTCGCCATCCGCTTAATGACGAGATTTTATTTAAACGTGCGGAGCTTTTCTTAAAGAAACGTGATTATGTAAAATCATCTTCTTATCTCGAACAATTATTGAAAGAACATGGCACAGATATTTTAGGAGATAATGCATTATTTCTTCTTGCAAACATTACTGAAAAAAACATAGGTGATAAACCTAAAGCGATGAAATATTACGAAGACTTTATTGAAAAATATCCCGGCAGTTTCTTTTTAACTGAAGTTAGAAAACGTTACAGAGCTTTGCGTGGGGATGTTTTGAATTAAAAGGCAACTGGCAAAGTGCAATTAGCAAAAGGAAACGAAAAAAAAATCTGTGAAATCTGTGGCGACTAAAATTAGCAACGAGCAATTATCAATAGGCAAGAAAAATAAATCGTAATTCAAAAATCTTAAATAAAGAAATGATCATTTATAACGTAACAATTAATATAGAAGATGATGCACATGATGCATGGTTATCGTGGATGAAGGAAACTCATATTCCTGATGTGATGAGTACCGGAATGTTTTTGGATTTTAATTTTTCAAAATTGCTTTCAAGGCAAGATGATGAAACCGGAGAAACTTATGTGATTCAATATTTATGCGAAAGCATGGAGAAGTATGACAAATACCAATCACAATTTGCTCCAAGTTTACAAGCCGATACACAAAAAATGTTTGCAGGAAAATTTGTTGCCTTCAGAACGTTGATGGAAAAAGTTGATTAAAGAATTATCCCATGGTTTTAAAACATGGGATAGTATTATTTTTTAACTTTTCTTTTGTCAGTTCGAGCGGAGTCGAGAACAGTTTCTTTTAAGCAATATGCTTCAAATTGGCAATGTCTCTCCCGATAGCTATCGGGACTGCTCGACAAGACATTTTTTATTCGAATGATGAGGATGTCAATAATTATTTCTTCTCCTTTTCTTTTATCGCATCAAAAACTTTTTCCATCTTAAACACATAATCCAAACTATCGTCAATAAAAAATTGAAGTTCGGGAATAATACGTGCTTGCTTTCTGATTTTTAAAGCAAGTTCATGTCTGATCTCTTTGTTATGTAAATTTACAAGACTCAATAATTCTTTTGGATCTTTGGCTTGCAAAAAACTTAAATATACTTTCGCATGTCCCAAATCTGGTGAAACCATTACACCACTAATTGTAATGAAAGCGTTCTGAAACATGGATGAACGGTTTTGTTGAAAAATGTCGGCCAATTCCTTTTGCAACACTTTTCCGTATTTTTCTTGCCTGATACTCATGCTGCAATATTAACATTTTGCTCTTAATCATTTTTAGAAATTAATCGAACGTATTTCAAAGAACTTTGTGATATTCGCACCAAACCCGAAGTAATTCATGAAAGGCATTTTTAAAATAATCGGTTATATCAAACCTTACAAATACCTTGCATTTTTAAATGTATTGTTTAATATCCTTTCGTCCTTTGCCGAACTTTTTACCATTGCACTCCTCATTCCTTTTTTAAAATTGCTTTTCAATCCTAACGAACTGGTAAAAATCAAACCAATTTTTTCTTTCGATTTTAAAGTGATGACAAATCTGTTCATGTATCATTTATCAAACGTGATTACTGAAAATGGTCCGCAAGCAGCATTGGGATATATTTGTTTGATACTAGGAATTGCTATCACCTCAAAAAACCTATTCAGATATTTAGGTTCTTACTTCATGGTTCCATTGCGTACACGTGTTGTTGCCGACATGCGTAATTCTCTCTACCAACATATTTTAATTTTACCTCTTGCATATTTTTCTGATGAAAGAAGAGGAGATTTAATTACACGAATGTCGAATGATGCAAAGGAAATTGAAGTGTCAATTATGAGCACGCTTGAAGCATTATTTAAAGAACCAATTTCTATTTGCATTTCGCTTATTGCACTCATTTGGATTAGTCCATTTTTAACTTTTACCGTATTACTTTTATTGCCAATTATCGGTTTGCTATTAAGTAGAGTGAACAGAAAATTACGCAGACAAACAATTCACGGACAACAAAAATTAGATGAGTTGATGAGCTTGTTTGAAGAAACATTAACAGGAGTTCGTATCATAAAAGCATTTAGTTCGCAGGCATTTTTTAATAATAGATTTAAAAAGCAAAACGAACTTTTCACCAGAAGCTTTATTCATGGAAATCGCTTGCTGGATGCTGCTTCACCGATTTCAGAAACTGTTGGCGTACTCATCATGGCTTTTGTTTTATTCATGGGCGGACGAATGGTTTTAACCGAATCAAACAGTCTTACTGCAGAATCTTTTCTTGGATTCATCGCAATATTTTCTCGCATCATTCCTCCCGTTACAGCTTTTTCAACAGCATTTAGCAAAGCACAAAAAGGACTTGTTTCTATAAGCAGAATTGAAGAAGTTTTAAAGAGTGAAGAAATTATTACAGAGGTTGCCAATGCAAAAAATATTATTTCATTTAATGATTCTATCGAATTTAAAAATGTAAGTTTCTCCTACAACAACGAACCTGTTCTAAAAAATATCAATCTTAAAATTGAAAAAGGAAAAACTGTTGCGCTTGTTGGTCCTTCGGGTGCCGGGAAGTCAACACTTACTGATTTGATTCCAAGATTTTATGATCCCACAGAAGGTGAAATTTTATTGGATGGAGTTGATATTCGTCAGTATAAGATTTTGCAATTGAGAAGATTGCTTGGAATTGTAACGCAAGAATCGATTTTATTTAACGACAGCATTTATAATAATATCGCTTTCGGAAAAGAAAATATTTCGACAGAGCAAATTGAAAATGCTGCTAAAACCGCCAACGCACATAGTTTTATTTTGGAAACAGAAAATGGTTATCAAACTAATATTGGCGACCGTGGAAATAAATTAAGTGGTGGACAAAAACAACGAATCAGCATTGCGCGTGCTGTAAACACCGACCCGGCAATTTTAATTTTGGATGAAGCCACTTCTTCGTTGGATACTACATCTGAAAGATTGGTTCAAGATGCATTGTCGAACGTGATGAAAGGTCGTACAACAGTTGTTATCGCTCATCGATTAAGCACCATCGTAAATGCCGACATGATTGTTGTATTAAGAAAAGGTGAGATTGTGCAAACAGGAACACATTTGGAATTGCTGCAACAACCCGGACTTTACAAAGAACTTCACGACATGCAAAAATTAGCAGAGTTGTAATTAAATTGCGCAAGTGAACGATAAAGATTTTATATCATTTCATCCCTCATCGAAAAAAGTTGACGGAGTATTTTCTATACTTATTCCTTCGTGGAATAATTTGCCATATTTAAAATGTTGCATCAACAGCATTAGGAAAAATTCACATTTCACTCACGAAATAATTGTGCATGTAAACGAAGGAAATGATGGAACGATTGAATGGTTAAAAGAACAAGAAATTTCGTATACGCATTCAAAAAATAATGTTGGTGTTTGTTATGCTTTAAACTCAGCTTCATCACTGGCAACATATGATTTAATACTACTTACCGATGATGATAAATATTATTGTCCGGGTTGGGATGAACCATTGTTAAATGAAGTAAAAAAACTTGATCATATTTATTTTGCCATTAATGCAACGAGTATCGAATGGAAAAGCACGACCAACAAATGTGTGATAACTCCCTATAATTTTGGAAGTAGTATTGAAGAATTTGATGAAGAAAAATTATTGAAGGAATACAAAAATTTGCCTTTCGAAGATTGGACAGGTGGCAATTGGTATCCGATGTTATTGCATAAAAAAATATGGACAGTAATAGGAGGGTTGAGCATTGAATTTTCTCCGGGCATGGGTTCTGATCCGGATATGATGATGAAATTGTGGAACGTGGGAGTTCGCTATTACAAAGGAGTTTCAGAGGCTCGAGTGTATCATTTTATTTCTAAAAGTGTTTCACGAATTAAAAAAAATGATGGCTATTTGCAATTTTTACGCAAATGGGGAATGACAAGTTCAACATTCTTTCATTTTTATTTACGACTTGGAGAAAAGTTTAACGGTTATACAAAAGAGCCTGAAAATTCATTAGCACTAAACAGACGTTTATTTAAAGATAAAATTAAAAGGACCTATACTTTTTTCAAAAAAACGCATTAGTATTTATTTATAAAAATTCCGTTTCATTCCAGAAAGTTTTTAACCACAAAGACCACTAAGAAATTTCACAAAGAGCACAAAGTTTATTTAGAAGGTAAAACAAAAGACATATTTATTTCCTCGTGAACATTATGATTTCCTTTGCGAACTTCGTGTGAAAATTCCACACAAAGTGTACGAAGAGTTTTTCACAAAGAGCACAAAGTTTATTTAGAAGGGAAAAGCAAAATACATATTTATTTCCCTGTGAACTTTGTGTTTTCCTTTGCGAACTCTGTGGTTAAAAATCTTACCACTAAGAACACAAAGTTTATTTTGAAGGTAAAAAAATAGATTCCTTTCCTTGTAAACTTTGTGTTTTACTATGCGAACTTTGTGTTAAAAAAATCAAATGATAAAGAAAGTAAAGAGTTTTTCAGGGAACGTTATATCTATTATAAAAAAATTGATTTCTGTAAAAAAAATTAACCGTTTCTAATATTGAAGCTATATAGGTTTCAAATTATTCCATCCCTATGGGATTCTAAATTTTTGCTCCTGTTATATTTCTACCAATATTTTGTCCCTATGGGACTTTTATTTTTTTATTCATAAAGCACTTTGTTCATTAATAAACCAACAAACTCCGTAGGAGTGAAATATTGGTAAAAAAT
>CAIUEQ010000189.1 GCA_903898215.1 uncultured Bacteroidota bacterium
GATTATGGAATCTTTAATTTGAAATATTTGCTTTAAATTTTAAAAAAAGTCCATCTAAGTTTTTAGATGGACTCTTTTTTTATTTCAATTTCAAGATTCAAAATGATATCTCATTATGAGTTTGAGTAAATGATTTCATATAAAATACTTAAAGATTATTTATTTCTTACCTGATAATTTTCATAATTAATTCTGACAATTATCATATTATTAATTATTAAAACACAACTAATTTCGTTCGCATAAACAGTAAACATTATGGAAGACGTTAAACAAAAATATACCCGTAAAAAATTTATGATATGGGGAGTAGGAATACTTGCTTCTGTATCTTTTTTAAAGTTTGCCTTTGCCCCAAAGAAAAATAAAAATACAGTTAAGATGTTGTCTCAAGATGGCAAATTAGTTGAAGTTGATATGTCGCTTCTCCAATCTAAAAAAAGGAAAGTTACTAGTGAAGAACTTCAAACATGGGTAAAAAAATAACTTCTAACTTAAAAGCTACTAACAATGGAAGAAAAAAATAATTCACGCAGGGAATTTCTCGCAACAGGACTCATGGCAGGATTGGCTGTTGGATGTTCTACGAAACATAATCCTTTTGCACCTGATGAGAGTGTAACTCTTACTGGTGAAATGGTAAAACTTTTATCTGTAGACGGAGAAGTAATAGAAGTTGATAAGGCTTTTCTAAAACCGGTTCCAGAGATGCCTCCTGTTTCTAATTCTGAAGCACGTAAAGGAATTGAAGGTAAAAAATTCGTAATGGTAATTGACCTTTCCAGATGTAAGAATTTGAAGAAATGTCAATCAGCTTGTAACCATATGCATCATTTGCATCCTGGGCACAGTTGGATAAAAGTGCATTCGATGCAAGAGGCTGATAAAACTGCACCTTATTGGCAGCCTACAACTTGTATGCATTGTGATGAACCGCCATGTGTTAAAGTTTGTCCTGTTGATGCAACATTTAAAAGAAAAGACGGTATCGTTTTAATTGATAGTGATCGTTGTATAGGTTGCCGTTTTTGTATGGCAGCTTGTCCATATTCATCACGTGTTTTCAATTGGGAAAAACCGGATATTCCTGCAGAAATTGCAGCAATGCCTTATAATAGTGAAACAAGTGTTCCGCAAAAATTGGGAACAGTAGGGAAATGTGATTTTTGCCCTGATATGGTTAGAGAAGGAGTACTTCCACATTGTGTTTCTGCTTGTCCAAATGGTGTGTTTGCCTTTGGTGACATTTATGAAGATACAGTGAGTAACGGGTCTGAAACTTTCCGATTTAGCGAATTGATTAAAGATAAATCAGGTTATAGATTGATGGAAGATCTTGGAACAAAACCGAGTGTATATTATTTACCACCGGTAAACAGAAACTTCCCTTATGAAGTTGGTATGGAAAATCAAACAGAAATTAAATCAGAATAACTTTAATAATATTCAACAGTGGAAAAATCAAAATTATCATCTGAACAAATTACCTCAGACCTCTATCCTCAGAAGTTTGGGAAATTGGGAACAATCTGGACCACAATCCTTGTGATTTGGTGTATGGTTGGCGCTTATGCATATTTTCTTCAATTAAAAGACGGTTTATCTGTAACCGGGTTAAGAGATTAC
>CAIUEQ010000190.1 GCA_903898215.1 uncultured Bacteroidota bacterium
AAATTTTTCTGTTGCACATATGATTGCACCTCCGGGTTGGGGTGAACCTTTTCAAACACCTTTATTTGACGAAGTGACTGTTGTTTTTAAAGGCAAAAAGCAATTTGAAGTGGATGGAAAAAAAATAATTTTAAATGCTGGAGAAAGTATCCTAATCAAAAAAGGTACACGTGTGCGCTATTCAAATCCTTTTGAACAATCTTGCGAATATTGGAGTTTTTGTATCCCTGCGTTTACTTTAGATTTAGTTAACAGAGAATAAGTATGTTTGCATTTTAAATTTTATCATGAAAAAATTAGCATTAACTTTTATCATTTCATTCTTTTTTATTCAAGGATTTTCGTGGGGCTTTTTTGGACATAAGCTTGTAAACCGATTGGCAGTTTTTACTTTACCCGAAAAATTATTGGGGTTTTATAAAACTAATATTGATTATGTAACAGATCATGCTCCAGATCCTGATAAACGCAGGTATGCGATGAAAGAAGAGGCATGTCGTCATTATTTAGACGCGGATCATTACGAACAAGTTTTGCCATTTGATACGATTCCAAGAAATTGGAAAGATGCAGTGGAAAAATATACAGAAGATACATTGAATGCATACGGAATTGTGCCTTGGTATATTAACCTCATGAAGTTTAAATTAACCGAAGCCTTTAAAGAAAAAGATGTAGAGAAGATCTTAAAACTTTCTGCCGATATCGGTCATTACCTTGCTGATGCAAATGTTCCGCTTCATGCTACCGAAAATTACAACGGACAATTTACTGATCAAAAAGGTATTCATGGATTTTGGGAATCGAGAGTTCCAGAGCTTTTTAGCGACAATTATAATTTTTTTGTGGGAAGAGCTTTTTATGTAAAAGATATTCAAAAAGCTGCATGGGCTGCCATTGAAGGAAGTTTTGCTGCAAAAGATTCGGTACTGGGTTTTGAAAAGAAACTCAATTCAACTTTTCCTTCCGACCAAAAATATGTGCTCGAACAAAAAGGAAGTAAGCAAATAAAAATCTATTCAAAAGAATACACCCAGCAATACGAAAAAATGTTGAAGGGGCAAGTGGAACGCAGATTAAGAGCATCTATTTTACTTGTTGGTTGCGTTTGGTATACAGCTTGGGTTGATGCAGGACAACCGGATATGAACGACTTGAAATCAGTTCCTAAAAAAGTGACTGATGAAGAACGTAAAAAAATGATCGAAGAAGAGAAAAAAATGCTTCAAGAAAAGATGATAGGTAGGGAAGAGTAGTTTGTTTTGATAAATAAAAATTGGCAATAAGCAATTGGCAATAAGCAATTGGCAGTAAGCAATTGGCAATAAGCAATTGGCAATAAGCAAATTAAAAATTAAAAAATTAAAAATTTTAAAGTAGAAATTTAAAAACATCTCAGCGATAATCTGTGAAATCTGCGGCTAAAAATTAATCAACTCAGTAACCAATTAACCAATAACTCAACACTCAAAATTCAACACTCAAAATTAAATTCACCGCTTGTGTATAAGTTGTGGTTAACTCCATAGCTTGCTCGTATATTTTTGAAGCCTAAGAGTCCTAAAGAAGAATCTAAAACAAATATGAAATTTATAGTAAACAGCACTACGCTTCTAAAGCAACTTTCATCAATTGATGGAGTAACGGTTTCAAAACCTATTATTCCAATTCTTAACAATTTTTTGTTCGATATCAAGGATGGTAACCTGAGCATTTCAGCTACCGATCTTGAAACAACAATGACAACCAATATAAAGGTTGATGCCAAAGAAGATATTTCAATAGCAATTCCTTCACGCACTACACTTGATCTTTTAAAAACTTTAGCTGATCAGCCGCTTGCGTTTTCTATCAACTTAGAAAAAGGTTCGGTAGAAATAAAATACGATCAGGGAAGATTTAAACTCTCAGCTCAAAATGGTGATGAGTTTCCAAAAAATCCAACTGTTGAAGGTGGTAAAAAGTTTACCATGCCTGCAAAAGTTTTACAAAAAGCAATTGCTAAAACAGTTTTTGCAACCAGTGCTGATGAGTTAAGATTAAACCTTACAGGAGTATACGTTCAATTGTTTAACGATAGCATCACATTTGTTGCTACTGATGCAAACCGTTTGGTACGTTACGCTCGCACAGATGTTAATCCTGGTGTTGAAGAATCATTTATCCTGCCTAAAAAAGCTTTGAATTTATTGAAGTCTACTTTGCCTTCAGATGATACCGAAGTAACGATAGAATACAATCGCCAAAATGCTTATTTTAACTTTGGTGAAGTGAGTTTGATTTGCCGTTTGATTGATGAAAAATATCCTGACTACAATGCTGTTATCCCTCAAGAAAATCCTAACAGATTGGTAATGGATAGAGTTGAATTTTCAATGTCGGTTAGACGTATTTCAATTACTTCAAATAAAACTACTCATCAAATTCGTTTGAAATTGGCAGGAAGTGAATTAACGATTTCAGCAGAAGATATTGATTTTGAAAACGAAGCTCAGGAGAAATTAAAATGTCAATATGATGGGGAAGATCTAGAAATAGGATTCAACTCAAAATATTTAAACGAAATGTTGGTGGCTTTAGATTCTCCTGAAGTAAAATTGGAAATGTCGCAGCCAAACAGAGCCGGTGTATTATCGCCACTTGTTGCTGATGAGCACGAAAGCATTTTGATGCTTGTGATGCCAATGATGTTGAACAGTTATTAATCCTATCATTTACGATAATAAATATAAACCCGATGCATTTTAATCATCGGGTTTTTTATTTTACCACTGCCACTTTTTGTGTTTTTATCATTCCAGAATTCATATCAGTTATTTTTAAAAAATAAATCCCCTGCGATAAGGATGAAATATTAATCGTTGTAGAGTTTGTGAATGATATATTTGCTGTAATACTTTTCCCAGTGATGTCAAATAATTGAATATTCATTCTTTCTGTTGAGCTTGTTTCAATATGCAAATCAAATGATGTGGGATTCGGATAAATTTTTATATTTTCTGTTTGGTAATTATTTATTTGATTTATACCTGTAAGTGCATCATTAGTGATGTAGAAAGAAGTCATATCTTCTTTGTTGTTATCTATCGAATCAATTGTTTTAACAATTATTGAAACACTTGTTGGTAAGATTACATCGAAAGTTTTAAAAAAAACGGTGTCATTATTATCAAAAATATAAGCAGCCGAATCAATGAATACTTTTAAATCAATATGTAGTGTAGAGTCATTAATTTTTGTTGTAATAATATGTGGCAATTTTTTAAAAACTAATGCACTTTGCCAGTTTACTGAATAATTTTTTATGCCATGAGTATTAATATAATCGATTTGATAATTTATTATCGAATCTTTTTGCAGTGCTTTTACATAAGGAATATCCAAGCTATCTCTTAATTGAGAAACAGGAATATTAAAATATGAAACAGATGAATCAACAACATGAATTGTGAAGTTATAATTTGGTGAATTGGAAAAATAATCTTCATTGTTTAAAAAAATGGAATAATATCCTGTGTCTAATTTTTTACTGTCAATAAAAATATCACCTGTTACTTTATTCAGAAAAATGCCATCAGGTGCTGAAGGAATACTCGGAGTATAATTAACCCAAAATCTGAAAAAGGATTGGAGAGGAAAACAACAAGGATGATAATCCTGAACAAAATTTACTGAAGCTGTTTTCCCTTTTTCAATTGTGATTAAAGGTTTATCTTTAAAAGACATTGTTTGCAAGGCATAACCGAAAGTACTGAACGATACTTTGCAAAATAAAAAGAAGTTTACTAAGCCACCAATTCCGGCATTCTTACCAATAAATCGAGTAGAAGAATCTAAAAATGCTGTTAAATTTGGATTAGCGTCAGGTATATTATGAATATATTTGCGTGAATAAATTTGCTTGAAAATATTATTACAAAGTAATTCTTGTCCATTTTTATATGCATAGCCATTCTGACTTGTTCCAGCTATGTAAACAGAATCTGGAATGGCAGAGTTGTTAGGGTAATAAATAATGACATCAATATTTACTACGTGATCCATATTAAGTTTTGATACTTGTATATAACCACCATATGGTTTAATTATTTGTTGAGCTACCACTGTAATAGTAAAACTCATTATAAAAGTTATAACAAAAAAAATAAAAAATCTTTGCATCCTGTTAAATTTAAAGAATCAATATTATTATTATTTTTTTATTTAATCGAAAGATTGAAATTAATGTTAAGCAGATTTTTGTTTATTTGCCTTAAATTATTTTTAATAAAATGAAATTTCTAAAAATATTAATTCTAGCAACACTATTACCTTTTGTTTCAAATGCACAGCTTAAAAAACTTACTGTTGAAGAAGCTGTTTTAAAACAACGCACTACGCTTGCACCTCAAAAATTAATACAGCCTTCATGGATTCCCGGAACAAATTTTTTTACTTATATCGTTAAAAATAATGGGTCCGAATTTTTGTTGAAAGAAGATGCGGCAACTTTAAAAATCGATACTGTTTTAAGTCTTGATGTTTTTAAAGAAGCATTGTTTACAGCAAAACCGGATGTACCAAAGGTTCAACATTTTTTGCCATTTTCATGGATCGATGAACATACGATGCGCATCTATTTTGAACTCGCATATTACAAATACAACCTTCAAACAAATATCATTTCGCTCTTATTAAAAGTGTCTAAAGATGCTGAAGATATGGATTACGAAGCTGTTTCAAATCGTTGTGCGTTTACCTTAAACAATAATTTAATTGTAACTGATAAAGAAAGTTTAAAGGGAAATGAAGTAAAAGCAAATGGAAATTTATCTCTTAAAAGTGAAATGCTATCAACCGAAGGAAGTTACGGAATTTCAAACGGTAAAGCTGTGCATCGCAATGAATTTGGAATTAATAAAGGAACATTTTGGTCGCCCAAAGGAAACCGTCTTGCTTATTATAAATTATATGAAGGAATGGTTGCCGATTATCCCATTTTAGATTTTGAGCAAACTCCTGTGACATCAAAAAATATAAAATATCCGATGGCTGGAAATGCTAGTCATCAAGTTAAAATATATGTCAAAGATTATATCAAAGACAGGCAATTTGAATTGCAGTTAGGTTCAACATTAGATATGTATTTTACAAATATTGCATGGAGCCCTGATGAGGAATATATTTATGTTGCTGTGGTAAATCGTGATCAAAACGAGATGAAACTTAATTCATATGATGCTACAACAGGAACTTTTTTACGGACATTATTTACCGAAACAAATCCAAAATATGTAGAGCCTGAAAAGCCAATGGTGTTTTTGCCTAAAATGCCTTCACAGTTTTTATGGTTCAGCAAACGAGATGGATACAATCATTTATATTTATATGATTTGAAAGGGAAGTTGATCAAGCAAATTACCAAAGGACAATTTGATGTGACCGAACTTTTAGGATTTGACAAAACAGGGAATCTTGCATATTACATTGCTGCAACAGAGAACGGACTCGAGCGTCAAATTTTTTCTGTAGATATTTTAACAGGTAAAGTTGTTGCCATCACTCATAATTCAGGAGTACATACTGCAATATTTAATGAAGATGGAAATTATTTTATCGATTCATACAGCAATACTTCTACACCTAAAAAAGTTACGCTGATGGATAATACCGGAGCAGAAATTTCTGTATTGGTGAATGCTCAAAATCCAATTGCTAATTATGAAGAATGTGGAATCAGAATATTGAATATTCCTTCTACTGATAAAAAAGTAAAACTCAATTGCAGAATTTGGTATCCTCCTCAATTTGATTCAACAAAAAAATATCCGGTTCTGGTTTACCTTTATGGTGGTCCGCATGCGCAAATGGTTACCAACGGATGGCTTGGCGGTGGAGATATGTGGTTGTATTATATGGCACAGCATGGTTTTGTTGTTTTTACTTTGGATAACCGTGGTTCGATGAACAGAGGAATTGAATTTGAAAATATCACCTTCAAAAATCTTGGTAAAATTGAACGTGAAGATCAACTTGCCGGTGTTGAATTTTTGAAACATCAAACTTATGTCGACTCAACAAGGTTAGGAGTTTTTGGTTGGAGTTTTGGCGGGTTTATGAGCATAGGAATGATGACCAGAACCAATGCATTTAAAGTTGGAGTTGCCGGTGGTCCCGTGATTGATTGGAAAATGTATGAGATCATGTATACCGAAAGATACATGGATAAACCAAAAGATAATAAAGTAGGGTATGATGATGCGAACTTGTTGAACTATGTAAAAAATCTTAAAGGGAAATTATTAGTGATACACGGAACTTCCGATGATGTTGTAGTATGGCAACACAGCATCGATTATATTAAAAAATGTGTGGAAGAGGGAGTTCAGGTTGATTACTTTGTTTATCCGGGTCATAAGCATAATGTGCTAGGAAAAGATCGCGTACACCTGATGCAAAAAGTTGCAGATTATTTCAAACAAAATTTATAAAAACGGAAAAGTTTTTTATTTATTTAAAAACGCTCCCCTCCTTCAAGGAGGGGAAATCATGCATAGCATGAAGGGGTGGTGAAACGGAATGATTATTAAGAGGCATCCTCACCACCTCGTCACTTCGTGACTCTCCTCCTGAGAGGAGGAGAACTGTTGCATTGAGAATTATCTATTTTCAAAAATTAAACTACCAACACGAACCATTGTGCTTTCTTAATCAATGGCAATATAAAAAAAGCTCCCCTCCTTCAAGGAGGGGAAATCATGCATAGCATGAAGGGGTGGTGACACGAAATGATTATTAAGAGGCATCCTCACCACCTCGTCACTTCGTGACACCTGCCTGCCAAAACAGTCCTTGAGCGGCAGGCAAGCTCCTCCTGAGAGGAGGAGAACTGTTGTATTGAAAATTATCTATTTCCAAAAATTAAACTTCCAACTCTCACCATCGTGCTTCCTTCTTCAACTGCAATTTTATAATCACTGCTCATGCCCATGGAAAGAATTGCAAATTGCTTATTGCCATTTGCTAATTTATTATAAAGTGATTTCAATTTTCTAAATTCACTTCTGATCTTGTTCTCATCTTCAGTATTTGTTGCCATTCCCATTAATCCTACAATTCTGATATTATGCATTTGTTTGTAGGTTTCGCTTTCAAGTAATGCATTCAATTCTGTTTCATCTAATCCAAATTTTGTGTCTTCATCGGCAATATAAATTTGCAACAAACAATCAATAACTCTGTTGTTCTTTAATGCTTCTTTGTTAATTGTTTCGAGCAGTTTTAAACTGTCGACAGCATGTATCAAACTCACAAATGTTGCAATGTATTTTACTTTATTGCTTTGCAAATGCCCGATCAAATGCCACTCAATATCTTTTGGCAACTCTTCATGTTTGGCAACCATTTCCTGAACTTTGTTCTCTCCGAATACACGTTGCCCTGCATTGTAGGCTTCTTGAAGCAATTCTACAGGCTTGGTTTTACTTACCGCAACAAGCTGAACATTTTGTCCGATTTGTTCCTTTATTTTTTCAATATTTGCACCGATCATAAATAATTAATATCGTGCAAAAATATTCAACTCTTTTAATACTTCTTCTTTTCTTTGCTTGTTCGCCTACAAATGAAAAGAATAATATTCCTGACGACATTTTGCCTCAGGAAAAAATGGTAAGCATTCTTTCGGATATGCATATTGCAGAAGCTATTTCCCGAAACACCATTCATCTAGGCGATACCAATGTTCAAACAGTAATTAATTATTACAGCTTTATCTATAAAAAACATCAAATATCTGAAGATGACTTTAAGAAAAGTTACGACTATTATATGCAACATCCTCTTTTGCTCGATTCTGTTTATTCCGATATCATTACAAAAATTAGCGAAAAACAGATGCGTCTGAAAGTGAAGAAATAGCTGTTGGCTTTTAGCTATTAGCTGTTAGCTTCTGGCTTTTAGCTATTAGCCTTTAGCTTCTGACTATCGCGAAGTTTTAATCAATTCAACATATCACCAATCAACATATCAACAAATAAACCAATCAACATTTAAAAGTGACATACCCACAAAACATAGAACATAAATTAGAATTCGATCAGATAAAGGAACTCTTAAACCAGAAGTGTTTGAGCGAAATGGGACAGGAATATATTTCCAAAATCCGTTTTGTTAATCGCTTTGATATTTTGGAGAAAATGTTGTTGCAGGTAAAAGAGTTTAAAAAAATTCTAACGTCAGATACACCATTTCCTTCCGAACATTTTTTTAATATTCAGCCATACATACGTAAAGCTTCCATCGAAGGTTATTTTTTAATGGAAGATGAATTTCATCAGATAAAATTATTGCTTTTAACTTTTGGAAATATTTGCAAGTATTTTGAACAACGGGTTGGAATTTATCCTCAAACCGAAGGTTTGTTTAAAGGAATAACTTTTAATAAACAGCTCATCAATTCCATTACTAAAATTTTGGATGATGAAGGAAAAATGCGTCCAAATGCTTCGCCTGAATTAGCTAAGATCAGTTCAAAAATTGTAGAAAAAGAAAAAGAAGTTCGTTCTAAAATAAATAAGATTTTTACCAAAGCAGCAGATAATGGCTGGCTTGCAGATACCGGAATTACTATACGTGACGGTCGTTTGGTTTTGCCGATTTTGGCTGAGTTTAAAAGAAATGTTGTTGGATTGGTTCATGATGAGTCGGCAACAGGACAAACAGTTTTTATTGAACCTACAGAAGTTTTTGAACTCAATAATTTTATTCGTGAATTGCAAATTGCTTTTAGGCGCGAACGAGAAAAAATATTGCTTGAACTAACAAATACCATTCGTCCTGAATTACCAGAAATTGAAAAATACACCCAGCGAATGGGGCTTGTTGATTTTATCAGAGCTAAAGGTTTGCTATCGATTGAACTAGATGCTGATATGCCCATCCTCAATAAATTTGCTCAAACAAAATTGGTAGATGCGTATCATCCGTTGCTCAAACTTTCTCATCAAAAAGCAGGACTTAAAGTTGTTCCTTTAAATTTTGAATTGAACAGAGAAAAAAGAATTGTGGTGATTTCGGGACCAAATGCCGGAGGTAAATCTGTTTGTTTAAAAACGGTTGGAATACTTCAATATATGTTGCAATGTGGTTTGTTAATTCCTGCCAAAAGCCATAGCGAATGCGGTATTTATAATGATATGATGGTTGATATTGGTGATGAGCAATCCATCGAAAATGATTTGAGTACCTACAGTTCGCATTTATTGCACATGAAACATTTTACTGAATTTGCCGATGCCAAAACTTTGTTTCTGATTGATGAATTTGGAACAGGAACTGATCCGCAATTTGGTGGTCCGCTGGCCGAAGCAATTTTAAACAGACTGAATCAAAAAAATGCATTTGGTGTGGTGACAACTCATTATAGCAATCTTAAAAATTTCGCTTCACAAACAAAAGGATTAGAAAATGCATGCATGTTATTCGATCATACTAAAATGCAGCCAACATATATTCTTGAACTTGGTAAACCGGGCAGTTCATATGCGTTTGAGATTGCAACAAAAACAGGATTGAATAACCAGATCATCGAATATGCTAAAAGTAAAGTTGGCGATAAGCAACGTAAATTGGATGATATCTTAATCGAATTAGAGAAAGAAAAAGGGCAGGCAATTGAGTTGAAGAAAAGGTATGAAGAAAATAATTTGAAATCAAAAATTTTGATCGATGATTATTCGAAATTGAAAACAGAACTTGATACAAAGAAAAATCAATTGCTTAAAGATGCAAGGATGGAAGCTCTTGCCATTATTACCGAAGCCAACAGTCAAATAGAAAATACCATTCGCGAAATTCGTGAAAACAAAGCCGACACTGAGACAATGCGCAGTGTACGAAAAGATATCAAAGAAAAAACCGAAGAACTAAAAACTCAGGTTTCAGAAACATTACCAATATCAACTGTCACTTCAAGCTTGTCATTTCGAGCGGAGTCGAGAAACGAGAAGCAAACTATTGCTATTGGCAACAATGTAAAAGTTGATGGCTTTGATTCAATAGGTGAAGTGGTAGAACTTAAGAAGAATAAGGTTCTTGTAGCTTTCGGGAATATGAGTAATTGGATAGATGCAAAAAAAGTTGTTACTGTTTCTGTTCCTAAAAAGGAGCTAAAAAAATCTTTCGTACAAGGAATTGATGTGAACGATAAGTTGCAAAATTTTCAGCACGAACTAAATATTATTGGCATGCGTGGTGACGAAGCACAACAAAAATTACAGCAATATATTGATGATGCTTTTTTGCTTGGTTTCAAACAAGTGAAAATTATTCATGGAAGAGGTTATGGCATTTTACGCAAACTAGTTCGCGAGCAATTAAAAGGAAACAGAGTGATTGAAAACTTTCATGATGAGGATTTTGAAAGGGGAGGAGATGCCATTACGGTTGTTACTTTGAAGGTTTAGGGTTGGTTTGTTTGATGTTTGTCAGTTCGAGTTTATCGAGAACAGAAGGTATGATTAATGTTTAATGTTTGGTGTTTGTTGTTGAATTGTTAAACATTGATGCTGCAGATGAACTCACAATTTCTAGTTGCTTATTGTTTATTGCTAATTTAAAAACATGAATTTTAAAATAAATTTCGACATACAACCCCCTGAATCAAAAATAAATATCAAACAAAATTTGATGATGATGGGTTCGTGTTTTGCTGAGAATATTGGCGAAAAATTATCACTTCATAAATTTAATAATCTTATAAATCCAAATGGGATTTTATTTAATCCGATAAATATTTTTGATGCTTTACAATCTTATATTGAAGGTAAAATATATTCAGAAAACGATTTGTTTTTGCATGATGAATTATGGTATTCATGGCAACA
>CAIUEQ010000191.1 GCA_903898215.1 uncultured Bacteroidota bacterium
ACGAACCATGGTTTCCTTTTACCATCCTTTTAGGTTTTTTATTTATCACCATATTTTATTGCATAGCCGAAACAACACAAAAATTAGGCGTTTCCGTGAGTATGGTTGCTGCAAAATTATCTGTAGTTATTCCGGTTCTGTTTGCTGTATTATTTTATCAAGAACAAATTTCATTGATAAAAATTGGTGGAATTACCCTTTCACTTCTTGCCGTTTTTCTTATCAGCAAAAAAGACAAAAACACTTCTTCCAACACAAAAAATAGTTGGATACTTCCTATCATTGTTTTTGCCGGAAGCGGAGTAATTGATACGTTAATAAAATTTATCGAATCGAAATTCATTCCACTGTCGAATGCAGGAAACATCTTAAGCACCGCATTTCTGGTAGCCTATATTTTAGGAATGTTTTTTCTGGCTTATCAAAATATTAAACACAATAAAAACATTGTTACAAAAAATATTTTATGGGGATTTGCTTTAGGCGTTCCAAATTATTTTTCGATGTTTTTTTTGGTAAAAACGTTAGAGAATTTTAATGCCAGCCATATTTTTCCGGTAAATAATATTGGCATTGTTGCATTTTCAACTTTAGCTTCACTCCTTTTCTTTAAAGAGAAATTGAGTAAAATAAATTTTACAGGACTTGCTCTTGCAATCGTTTCCATCATTTTGATTTCGCTGAACTGATGCTGTTTTCCGACACTTATAAAATTTTACATTCACCTTGTGAAGGAACTTTCAAAGATCGTGGAAGTAAATTTTTAGCTTTTGCTTTTCCTGTAAAAAGCGAAGAAGAAGTAAAGACAATTTTACACGATCTAAAAAAAGAACATTATTCGGCAGCTCATCATTGTTACGCATATGTTTTGGGAATTGGTCAGGAAATCCAAAAAGCCAACGATGACCGTGAACCTGCAAATACCGCAGGAAAGCCAATATTAAGAAGTATCTTATCAAAAGGAATTACCAATACTTTAGTAGTAGTGGTTAGATATTTTGGAGGAAAATTACTTGGCGTTCCGGGTTTGATCAGCGCTTATCATGAAGCATCAACCGATGCCCTCAATCAAGGAATCATTATTGAAAAAATAGTTTGCGAACATTATGAACTTATTTTTGAATATGAACAAGAGAACGAAGCATTCAGAATTATCAAACATTTTGGATTAAAAATTATTCAGCACCATCATACAGAAAATATTTCCCTTATATTTGAAGTACGTAAGTCGCTAGCTGATACTGTTGTTAAAGCAATAAAAGAAAAACATATTTTTAAAATCAATTTTTTAGGACAATTCTAAACTTTACAAAAAAAAAGTGCCTGATATCAAATAAAATCTAACTCATGAAAAACCTATTTTTAGCCTTTATAATTTCCCCGATTTTTGTATTCGCTCAAAAAAGTATTATTCCTCAAAAGGAAAATATGTTGCTTTTGGAAATTACCGGCAAGCCCGAAATCTCTAACTTTCAAAAAACTGTTTTCAACGCTTCATCTTTAGAGAAATCAGTAAACGAACATTTACTACAATTTGTTGAAATGCAAAACCCCGATTGCGAATTGCGTTTAATGACAAAAAATGAAAGTCCTGTTGGTATTCATTTATTTTATCAGCAATTTTATAAAGGATTGGCTGTTTACGGTTCTTACATCAAAGTGAATTTAAATAAAAATGGAGAGCAGCTTTCCTCTTTCAATCACCTGTATCAATCTCAGAATTGGAATTCAATTGTACATACAAATGATGCTTCTAAAGGTGAGGCAATGTTTATTGTAAGTAATGAAAAATTAGTTGCTGCGTATAAAAAAACAGTGAATGGAATTGAAACTATTTCCGATAAGAATGCAGCAATTTTGATGCAGCAAGATTTGAAATTGTATTATACAAATGATGACACCCTTGTTACCACAAAAGTTTTCATGCCTGACCCTTTAACTACAGCACAAGTGGCTTATGGGAAAAATGGAACCTACATGCATTTTAACGATAGTGATTATGCATTATTAAATGACCAAAGGTTTCCTGCAACATTTCCTGCAACACTTGAAGGAGATACTTTTCGCTTAAAAAATAAATATTGCAGGATAGTTGATATGCAGCCACCTCAAACTAAAGATGCTACTCCAATAAATTTTCCATCAAGATCTGTAACTCCTGATTTCAGTTTCATGCGTGGCAAGAATGGTTTTAAGGATGCAATGGTGATGTTTCACATTTATAATTATCAGCAATATTTAAACAGTATTGGCATTCATAATGCTGTAAACTGGCAAATTAAAATTGACCCATTTGGACTCGAGGCAGACAATTCTTTTTTCTTACCTGATATTGATACTGCAATATATTTCGGATTAGGTGGTGTTCCTGATGCAGAAGATGCAGATGTTATTATTCATGAATATACGCATGCAATCAGATACAGCTTTTCCCCTGAATCACCTGTTGGTGCCGATAGATGGGCAGTAGAAGAAGGTATTGGTGATATTATGGCTGCTTTATATTCCAGAGCTTATAGTGATTATCAATGGAAAAATTTATACAACTGGGATGGGCATAATCAATTTTGGGATGGTAGAGATGGCAATACCATAAATGTAAAACTTGGAAGAATGAAAAAATATTCTGATAAAACCGGTGATAAATATTTTGATTCTGAAATATGGACAGCCTGCATTCTCGATATGTATGATGAAATTGGCAGAGAAGTGATTACAAAACTAATGCTCAATACTATTTATTCGCTTACGCCAAATACCACAATGCCCGAAACTGCAAAACTTTTTATGCAATCAGACAGCCTATTGTTTGGAAAATCTCACGCATGGAAAATTGGAAAATATTTTAACCAGCGTGAACTTGGAAGTTTTTCAAGTGGAATAAACGACATCACAAATCAGCCGACATTTAAAGTACTGAACACTGCTGGTTTTGCTGACGGTAGCGGTGATGCTGTAATTGAAACTATGATACCTTCAACTGTTTCAGTATTTGCGTTAAACGGACAAAAAATAAGTGAAACAATAAACGCCACAGATAAAATCACACTTCAAACTTCGCAATTTCAAAAAGGTTTTTATTTCATTCGTATCGAAAATACAAATGGAATTTTCACCTTTAAAATGATAAAATTATAAACCCTTTTTAATTATTAAAATTATGGATACCAAAAAAATTGAAGAACAATTAAAAGAATTCACCAATCAATGGAAATCAAAACTTGAAGAATTTCAAACGCAATTTTCTTTAGGTAAAATGGATGCCACTGATGCTTTCGAAAAACAGAAAGACACCTTTAAAAATTTAGTTGTTTCGCTTAAAGAAAATTTAGAAAAAGCAACAGATTCTGCTAAAGAAAATATCACCGTTTTAAAAGCCAAGTTGGAAGAACTACAAGTGCAACTTTCGCTTGGAAAAGCCGATGGAACTGAAGCTTTCGAAGAACAAAAGAAAAAAATAGAATTAGCAATGCACGAAGTATTTATTGAAAGTAAGAAATTTTTCAATACAAATTTTGATCATGCAATGCAACAATTTGACAATACTTCGCAACTATTTAAAACCGGATTAGAAGTGTTGAAATTACAGTTCTCTCTTGGTAAAATGGATTCGAAAGATAAAGTTGATGAACTTCAAAAAGCGATGACAGAAAAGATGAACGAGATGAACAATCAATTTAAACAAGCACAAGAAATTGGCAAACAAAATCTTGAAGAATGGAATAAGTTGATGAAAGAAAATTATGAGAAAATGAAAAGCTTCTCGGAGGATTGGATGAAGAAAAAATAAAATAATTGTCAGGAGCTGAGTCCTTGTTAGTTCGAGCTTATCCTTGTCAGTTCGAGCTTATCCTTGTCAGTTCGAGCGGAGTCGAGAACAGATTCTTATAAGCAATATGCTTCAAAACTAACATCGCTTCTCGACTCCGCTCGAAATGACAATGAAGGCATTACTATTCAGTTCGAAGTCCTTGTCAGTTCGAGCAATTCTTTTCAGTTAAAAGTCCTTGTCAGTTCGAGCGGAGTCGAGAACAGGTTCTTACAAGCACAATGCTTCAAAACAACAATGTCTCGTCCGATAGCTATCGGACAAACTCGACAGGACAATGAAGGCAACTTATCCTTGTCAGTTCGAAGTCCTTGTCAGTTCGAGCGGAGTCGAGAACAGGTTCATATTAGCACTATGCTTCAAAACAACAATGTCTCGACAAACTCGACAGGACAATGAAGGCAACTTATCCTTGTCAGTTCGAAGTCCTTGTCAGTTCGAGCGGAGTCGAGAACA
>CAIUEQ010000192.1 GCA_903898215.1 uncultured Bacteroidota bacterium
AGTTAAGCAACTTCGGTTAACCTTATAAAAACCTTTTCCTTTACTTTCGCATTTACAATTTATGAGTAACCTAAAAACCTGGATCTCGGCTTTTCGTTTGCGCACACTTCCGCTTGCAACTGCAGCTGTGCTTATAGGTGCAAGCCTTGCCGATCTGCACCATTCGATGGATTTAACTATCACAGTTTTGTGTTTTACCACAGCAGTTGCTTTGCAAATTCTTTCCAATCTCGCAAACGATTATGGTGATTTTTCAAAAGGAACCGATAGTGAAAATCGTGTAGGAAATATGCGTGCCTTGCAAAGCGGTAATATCACTCCTTCACAAATGCGAGTTGCAATTGTGTTGTTTGTTGTTTGCAGTTTGACGTCTGGAATTAGCTTGCTGTATCTCGGTTTTGAAGGGATTTTCAATTTTCAATTTGTCACATTTTTTATCATCGGATTGATTGCCATTACTGCTTCCATTAAATACACCGTTGGCAAAAACGCTTATGGTTATAGTGGCTTTGGAGATATTGCAGTATTTATTTTTTTTGGCCCTGTAGCCATCATCGGAACATTTTTGTTGAACACACATTTTGAGTTTAATTTTAAAAATGATTGGATGATTATACTCCCTGCTTCTGCGGTTGGATTGTTGAGTACTGCGGTTTTAAACACCAATAATATTCGTGATATTGAAAATGATCAAGCATCAAACAAAATAACTATTCCTGTAAAAATCGGATTAACAAATGCAAGAATTTATCATACTTTTTTAATCGTTATTGCATTGCTGTTTTTTTTCATTTATAGTTTCATGCATAATTTTTATTGGGTGATATTTTTTCAAATGCCAGCTTCCATGTTCATCATTAAAAATCTAGTAGATGTTTGGAAAACCTTACCATCTGTGGCTTATAATAAATTTTTGAAAGAGCTTTCTCTCGGTATTTTATTTTTTGTAGTGATATATGTTGTCACTAATTCGGCAGCACAAACATGGAATACTATTGATGGAATTATGAAGTTTGTAAAATGATTTTCTTTGGTTTTTTTAACACGAAGGCACAAAGAAGTAATTTAAATTTAAACGCAAAGAGCGCAAGGAAAAATAAAAATTGATTAAGTATCTTAAAAAAATGAAATTTCAAGCTTCATATATCAAACACGAATTGCAATTTTTAAAACCTGCAAAAACTTCTCGCGGTGAGATGCAAACGCATCCTGTCTATTATATCACGTTGAAGAATGGAAATGCGATTGGTATTGGTGAAGCCGCTCCATTAAAAGGTTTGAGCGTTGATGCCATTGATGGATTGGAAGAAAAAATTAAACAATTTTGCATGCTCATCAATGAAGGAATTCATCCGCTTGATTTGGATATTGATAAATTTCCGAGCGTGCGCTTTGCATTCGAATGTGCACTAAAAGATCTCGAAAATCCAACAGAACATATTTTGTTTGATACTGATTTTATCAGAGGAAAAGGCATTCCTATTAATGGTTTGGTATGGATGGATTCATCGGATGAAATGTTAAAACAAGCATTTAAAAAAGTGGAAGAAGGTTTTGATTGCATCAAATTTAAAGTTGGAGCATTAGATTTTGATGAAGAATGTAGAATGCTTGAAACCTTCAGAAAAAAATATTCTCATTCAAAAATTGAGATCAGATTAGATGCCAACGGAGCTTTCGCAACTGATGAAGCACTGCGTCAACTCAAGGAATTGGAACGCTTTAATATTCATTCCATAGAACAACCCATCAGAGCAAAACAAATAGAAATGATGCAGGAAATTTGTGCAATATCAAAAATTCCTGTTGCCCTCGATGAAGAATTAATTGGTGTGGATGTGTTGACAGAAGGGAAAAAATTATTGCAATTCATCAAACCAAAATTCATCATTTTAAAACCTACTTTACTTGGCGGTTTCTCTTTATCCGAACAATGGATAAAATATGCTGATGAACTAAATATCGGTTGGTGGGCAACATCCGCACTCGAATCAAATATTGGTTTAAACGCCATCGCACAATGGACTTCATCCTTGCAAACTAGTCTTCCGCAAGGACTTGGAACCGGTAGTCTTTATAAAAACAATATTCAATCTCCATTAAAAGTTAAAGCCGGGTTCATCTTTTATGAAAACTTTTTAAACTGGCAATCGTTGAATGAGCTAGAACTTAGGAACTATTAATTCTATATTTTATTTATTTTGCAGGTTCAATCTGAAAGGAAGTTTTCGGAAAATTTTATTGTAACAATGACTGAACAAAAAGATTATACTTTACGATTATCAGGTCTCGAACCGCTTATTATCAATGAGCTTACAAATTTTGTGAATATTGGTGAGCGCACAAATGTTACCGGTTCGGCAAAGTTTTTAAAACTCATCAAGGAAGGAAATTACGATGAAGCGCTTTCGGTTGCTCGTGAGCAAGTAGAAGGTGGCGCGCAAATCATTGATGTGAACATGGATGAAGGAATGATTGATGGTGAAGAAGCGATGGTTAAATTTTTACACTTGATTGCTTCAGAACCTGATATTGCAAGAGTTCCGGTAATGATCGATTCGTCAAAATGGCCCATCATCGAAGCCGGATTAAAATGTGTGCAAGGAAAATCGGTGGTGAATTCCATCAGCATGAAAGAAGGTGAAGAGGCTTTTATCAAGCAAGCAAAAAAAGTTAAACTATATGGTGCTGCCGTTATCGTGATGGCATTTGATGAGAAAGGTCAAGCTGATAGTTATGAAAGAAGAATTGAAATTTGCGAACGCGCTTATAAAATTCTCACACAAAAAGTTCACTTAAATCCTGCCGATATCATTTTCGATCCTAATATTTTTCCTGTGGGAACAGGCATGGACGAACACAAAAATAATGCACTCGATTATTTCCGTGCTACAAAATGGATCAAAGAAAATCTTCCGGGTGCACGTGTGAGCGGTGGTGTGAGCAATGTTTCATTTTCATTCAGAGGAAACAATACCGTTCGTGAAGCCATCCATTCAGCATTTTTATATCATGCCATTAAACATGGTATGGACATGGGAATTGTGAATCCGAGTATGCTTGAAGTATACAGCGATATTCCAAAAGATTTATTGGAACGTGTGGAAGATGTTTTGTTGAACAGAAGAGAAGATGCAACTGAGCGATTACTTGAATTTGCTGAAACTGTTAAACGAAAAGGCAAAGCTGAAGTGATAGATGAAGAATGGCGAAAAGGCACAGTGGAAGAACGTTTGAGTCATGCCCTCGTAAAAGGAATTGTTGATTTTATAGATGCTGATACGGAAGAAGCGAGACAAAAATATGATAGACCGTTGCATGTAATTGAAGGCCCGTTAATGTCGGGAATGAGTGTTGTTGGTGACTTGTTTGGAAGCGGAAAAATGTTCTTGCCACAGGTGGTAAAAAGTGCGCGTGTAATGAAAAAAGCTGTTGCATTTCTGATGCCATTTATGGAAGAAGAAAAACGCAAAACTGGAAACA
>CAIUEQ010000193.1 GCA_903898215.1 uncultured Bacteroidota bacterium
CTGATCCATGAAAATATGTAAATCATTGTTTGCTTTACTTGAGATAGGTAAAATAGTTGTAAGCAATAATTGATCTGTATTTTTCAATTCTGTTAACTCAACTTTTGCAGTGTTATTTTCATTCACAATTTTTTTTACGTAATCATCTTGCTCTTGAGGCGATTTTTTATTCCATTCATCACGAAATGAAGGATCTCTCATTTTATCCATTAAAGTTTTTTGTGCAATTTGAATGGATGGATCGTTATTCGTTGAATTGTGAAATTGAGGCAACACCACTTGGTGATCTTTCATATACTCCACTTTTTGCTTTGGTGTTAATTTGTCAAATTGAGCTTTGAATACAGGGTCTTGCATTTGTCGAGCAAAAATTAAAGTTGCCTGCGAAGGAGGGCTTACAGCGTTGGGGTTTTTATCCTTTACGTTGTCAGCTTCTTGTTGATGAACTTGCTGTGCAGAATTTGCTTTGATCAAATTTTCTATTTCAGAAAGTTGTGAGTGATAGATAGTTTTTGCTGAGCATTTATTTTTTATCAATTCACATTTTTTATAGGCTTCATCTAAGGTATTTGAAGGAACTATAATCTTATCGGTGAGCTCCAGTAAATTTACTTTTGAAATTTGCTGAGCTGATAAATTTCTATTGCCTGAAATAATTGCAAGCACCAAAATGGATTTTAAAAAGTAAGATAGAAAATTCATGGATGTTAAATTTTTAAAACAAAAATATTATTTCCTGTTAAAATGTAGTTGCTTATTTATAAATTGATATGAAGAAATTTTGCCTTAAAACGTAACAGCCAAACCTCCAATTAAATTAAAACCATAAACATTATATCCATACCAGCGTTGGTAGGTATTGTTTGTGATATTATTAAAGTTTACGAAAACTGATACCGTTTTATTATACCGATAATCTATTCCAAAATTTAAATCAACAATACCATTAAGAGTTACAGGAGTAGTACTTCCGTTGGATCCCAATATTACAGTATTACGTTTGTCCATCGTAAATATATCGGCTTTTAAAATAAATTTATCTCCGATATTATACATCGCATTAAGCTTAGTTTCGAATGTAGGACGAGAATATGGGAGAGCAATTTGAGTATTATAATTATAATAATTTACCGTTAAAGCCATGCGGAATTTATCATCAAACTCATGTGTTATTTCTGCTTTCAAATTTGTAATAGAAGTGATGGTGTCGAAAAATACACTTTGCGAATAATATTTTGAAGAGTCGATGGCATAAAATAATTGGTTCTGAACTCGCTTCCAACCTGCTCTTAAAACAAAAGAAGTTTGAGGACCAAGTTGACCTTTAAATCCACCGTATACTTCAAATTGATTCACCGTATTATTATATCCCATATTACGGACAAATAGATTTTCGGTGGCAATGCTTCGATAGGTATTGCGTTTTAAATCTCCGGTAATTCCTCCAAACGCTGTTAAACTTTTAGGGATGAGTGTATAGCCGGCTTCAACAACAGGAAAGATAAAAGGTTTTTTGGTAACACTATCTGAAAAAATCGTTGAATTAAAACCGAGCATTAAATAAAGAGCATCAATTTTTAAAGTATAACGCGGATTAAAATCAAAATATACACGTTGATAATCTACAGCTATTTTTTTCAGATCAATGATATCGAGTTGTATTTTAACATCAAGAGGATTTCCTTGTATTGGTTTTGAGAGATCAGCAAATAGTTTAAAATCATTTTCATTGAGATCATGTGAATCGAAAAAATTATAATATCCAAAACCAATTTTATATAACAGTCCTAAACTGTCTTTAATAATATTGCTGTAGGAAGCTTTAAAATCAAAAGTTTGAAATAACTGACGAGCATCCGAATTTAACTCAGGCTGAAATCCATATAAATAAGCATTGTTTCTGGTATAATTTACATCAGCATCAATAACACTTACAGGGGAGAATTTTTTGACAAAACCTTCGATGGTATTATTGCTGAAAGTATTGTATCCACCAGGGTTTGCAGAAAAATGTTTAGCAAACACACCAGCCTGAATTTCTTTATCTCTTACAGTATTTAAATATACTTCCATCATTGGTGAATTGATATTTCCATAACCAATTTTTGTGTAATTATTTTTTAATTTTGGAAGTAATGATGTTCCCATCGAAAGTGGTTTGATGGTATAAATGGTAAGTGAAGTTTTATGAATAGTATCAGGAATATTTGCATACTCAAATAGCGGAATTTTAATTTCCGGAACTTCGGGATTAGGGTTACTCTGAATTTTTATTGATTCACTTAGCATAGGTTTTAACACCTTGTCGACATTAAACACATTTGTTTTTAGTGAATCTTGAGCATGCAATAAATCTGTGCTTATCAGAAGCAACATTATCAATATATATTTTATCATTTTGTTCATCATCATATTTTAATAACCAATAACCAATTTAACTATTGACCAATTTCTTTTTCTTCAGCAGGTTTTGCTGGTGTTTTCTTCGACTCTTCATCTGCCAAAATAATTCTCAATTTTTCGCGAGCCGTATTTTTTATCGATTCATCATCAACATTTTCAATCACACTTTGCAAAGTTGCCTTTGCCTGAAAATTATCTTTCTGAGCAACATAAATATCAGCTAATAAAATAAATCCTTTTGCTGTCCATTGCTCATAAGCAGAATAGTTGTCGTTCAAATCAAATACGGATTTTTTTGCCAATGCAAATTCTTTTTTAGTGTATTGGATAAGAGCAATATTGTACTTTGATTCTGCAGCAAAAGCATTACGTGTTTCTTTTACGATAAATTGAAAATGTGGCAATGCCGAATCGGGTAAATTATGCATCATAAAATATCTGGCAATATTTAAATGAGCTTCTATGCTTCCTTCTTTTTGAAGGATAGATGAATTCAAATATTTAAATGAACTTGTTGCTGCAGTATCAATTTTATTTAGTAGAGCACTTGTTTTCATTTGGCCTAGCAGCGCAATTGATAAGTTGTCTCTACCACTGGCAATTCGTTCTAAAGCACTGTAATAATCAAATGATTTTGCGTAATTCTTTTGCATAAAATATATCACCGCACATTGTTTGGTGCTGCGTTCAGTAAAATCATTTCTGTTATAAGTTGCTACAAATTCATAATTAACCAATGACGAATCGAAGCTGTTGTTTTTATAATCACATTCAGCTTTATAATAGTTAGCTTTTAAAATAAAATATCCTCCGTTAAAGCGATTGATATAATTTCCAAATGATTTTGATGCCTTTAAGCAATCACCATTTTTATATAAGTTAAAAGCTGATTCGAAACTGATAGAATCTTGATAAGATGGTGATACAACAACATTTGGAAGCACTTTTATAAATTCGATATAAGCATCACTTTCACCTTTATTTACAAAAATATTTTTGATCACTACAAGCGCTTCTTTTGCTTCATCACTTGTTGAATAATTAGTGATGAGTTGTTTGAATTCATCCAAAGCTTTTTCATCTTTATTGGTATTATAATACGCTAAACCTTTGTTGAGCATCGCTTTTCGGATGTAAATACAACGTGGGTAATTTTCAATAATGTTTTGAAATCCATTGATTGCTTCATCATATTTTTCGGTTTGAAGATTCACATTTGCGATCTCAAACAAAGCATCATCAATATATTGAGATTTAGGAAAATTTGATTTGATCAACTCAAGTACTGCAATTTTTTCGGTTGGTTTATTAAGCACACCAAGTATCATCGATTTTTGATATAAAGCATAATCGGCACCATTAAGTTTTTTATCTACAATGATGGAATAATGGTCGATGGCTTTTTGATATTGATGTAAAACAAAATGACAATCTGCTACACGCATGATAGCATCCGTCATCATTTCAGGATTGCTTTTCGAATATTCTGTTTCATTAAATTTTTCAAACTCATCAATGGCATGAACATAACTTTCTAACTTTAACTGGCAATATCCTTTATTGTAAAATGCCATAAAATAAAAACGAGTTTCTTTTATTTCGGCAAAAGTTTGAAACTTATTATAGCTGTCAAAAGCTGCCTGAAATTGACTTTGTTTGAAACTTAATTCACCAATCCAAAAATGTGAAAGAGCAAATAGTTTTTTATCAAAATCATACTGCAACGATTTTTTAAATAACTCCAAAGCGCCTGTGTAATCATTGTTTAGGTATAATTCTTCAGCACGATAATAACATACACGTTGAAAAGCTGTTTGGTTTTCGGTAGTTGGTTTTTTGATGCTTTCAATAATTTTGATGGCATCCTTATAACTTTTTGTACTAAGCAATAAATTTCCGAGATCACTTTTTGCTTCATCCATAAATTCCGATTCAGGATATTCATTCATGAACTTCGCTAATCCTTTTAATGCATCTTGCTGAAGAGATAACTCATAAGCAAGTTTTGCCGAAGTGAACAAAGAAGTTTCGCTAATTTTTGCATTGATATTTAATTGGTAAGCTTTGTTAAAGGCAAGTCGTGCTGAGTTTTTTTGGTTGATATTAATATAGCATTGCGCTAAATGATATAAGGCAAATTGAGAAGTAGAATCTTTGTCATCGGTAATTTGAGTGAACTGCTCTATTGCTTTTTCAAATTGTTTTGTCTTAAAATAAACATAACCTAAACGGTAAATATCTTGTTTGTTTTTTCCTATTGGGGAGTTGGTATTAAAGCGTTCAAGAAAGGGTGCGGCCTTTTCATAGTTTCCCAAATTGAAATTCGACTGACCAACAATACCGGCTACATCATTAATGATTTCTTTGCTTTTGATGGTATCGGCAAAGGCAACTACTTCGGCAAATTGTTTTCTGGAAAATAAAATTTGAGCAACATAAACTTGAGAAAGTGGCCCGAATGTTTTGGATTTATTGATGCGGTTAAAATGTGTTAGCGCATCATCATAATTATTTTGTTTGTATGAAACGTAGCCATAATAATAATTTGAAGCATCATAATATTTTCCAACCTGATCTTTAATATTATTAAATGCAGTTTTTGATTCATCAAAATTTCCATTCTTAAATAAACAATATCCTTTAATGAAATAATACTCTGAAGCTTCATCAGGAGTAAGGTTTGAGGGGGCAACCTGATTTAAATATCTTACTGCTGATTTATTATCTTTATTGCGATAAAAATATTTCCCAAGTTGAAATGATGCAAGATTTGCTTTTGTGTTTTCAGGATATTTTACAATAACATTATTGAGTAAGGTAATGGCATCCGAGTTAAATAATTCCATTGCACAAACACCGGCATAATATTCTGCATTGATTTTACTTTCTCTATCAGAGGTTTGTTCGGCATAAATCAAAAAGTGTTTTTGGGCAACACCATATTTTGCTTTATCAAAAAGTTCTATTGCGTTTTTGTAATAGCTGATATCATTTTCATACACGAAAGTTTTTTGAGCTTTCAGAAATACGCTTAATGATAAAAAAATAATTGTGAGGAGAAAATATCTAATGTTTATTTTTAGCATGAGTACCAATTTTACAGTAACTCAAAACTATCGGTGCAATAACTATCAGAAGGTGAAATTTATCCCCAATGTGGGCATAATAGGAAGTTGATTGATGCGTTTGTAATTGATTCTGTCGAAGTAAAAAATATTACTGCGGTTATAAACGTTGGTACACGCGGCAACAATCATTAAAGAAGATTTCTGATTGAATTTTATTTTTTTAGACAGTGATACATCAAGACGGTGGAAATATGGTAATCGTCCATCGTTTGTTACACCGTATTGTACTCCTAAAGTTCCATTTTGAGTATTGATATTACTTGATGCTCCTTGCGAATAATCTACCTGTGAATAAAATCCCTGAGTTTGAGTAAATGGAAATCCTGTTCCAAAATTCCATCTTGTATTAAAACTCCAGCTTGCTTCTTTTCCGAATGAATATGTTCCAACCAAATTAATATTATGTCTACGATCAAAGCTTGTAGCATAAGTAGTATATCC
>CAIUEQ010000194.1 GCA_903898215.1 uncultured Bacteroidota bacterium
GAAATTTATGATTACTTAAAATTGCTTTTTGCCCGAACAGGAGTAACTTTTTCGCCCGTTTCAGGTAAAATAGTGAAGCGCGATACTGTTGAAGATGTTGTAAACAGAATTAATGAATTAGATGAGAACAGAAAAATTCTTCTACTTGTCGAAATTATTTATGCCGACAATGCTGAACTGAAAAAGAAATTAGAAACCTTTTTGCAAAATGGATTTTCGAGGTTATTGATCAATGAAGAATCAAAACAGATTGAGGATTATTTGAATGAAATGATTCCAATTGGCAATAAACAATCAGCAAAAAAAACTAAAAAACAAACCACAAATCTGTTCCTTCTCATCGATAGATTTATTGTCATAAAAGATGATGAAGACAATCAAAATAGAATTGCCGATTCGGTGCAGACAGCATTTTATGAAGGTCATGGAGAATGTATCATTCATACAGTAAATGATGATGGAACTTTTAACACAGAATCATTCAGCAATAAATTTGAACTTGATGGAATAACTTTTGAAGAACCAACTGTAAACTTTTTTAGTTTCAATAATCCATACGGTGCATGTAAAACTTGCGAAGGTTTTGGTTCTGTAATCGGTATTGATTCTGATTTAGTAGTTCCTGATAAAAGTTTATCTATTTACGAAGATTGTATCGTTCCATGGAGAGGCGAAAAAATGCAAGAATGGAAACATCAGTTTATCAAACTCAGTGCGAAAAATAAATTCCCAATTCATAAATCATATTTTGAACTCTCGCCAGCACAAAAAGATTTTTTATGGCATGGAGATAAAACCTGGTTAGGAATTGATGGATTTTTTAAAGACCTCGAGAAACAAACTTATAAAATTCAGTACCGAGTGATGTTGGCTCGCTATCGTGGCAAAACCGGTTGTCCTGATTGCAAAGGAACTCGTTTGCGTAAGGATGCAAACTATGTTCGAATAGTTGACATTAATAAAAAAGGTATAGAAAATTACCGTTCATTAAGTGAAATTTTATTGATGAGCATTGATGATTCGTTAATATATTTTAGTGAACTTCAAATGAGCGAACATCATCAATCAATTGCAAAAAGAATTCTCATAGAAATAAAAACACGACTTACATTTTTACAAAACGTTGGTTTGGGATATCTTTCATTAAATCGTTTATCAAATTCACTTTCGGGTGGAGAATCCCAACGAATAAATCTTGCAACTTCTCTTGGAAGCAGTCTCGTTGGTTCTTTATATATTTTAGACGAGCCAAGTATCGGTTTGCATTCTCGTGATACTGAAAAACTAATTACTGTACTTCAAGAGTTAAAAAACATTGGAAATACGGTTGTGGTAGTTGAGCATGATGAAGACATTATGAAAATGTCGGACCAAATTATTGACATCGGTCCGTTTGCGGGAATTCATGGTGGTGAATTGATTGCACAAGGAACGATTGACGAAATAAAAAATTCTGAAAAAAGTTTAACAGGAAAATATTTATCGGGAATAGAAAAAGTGGAAGTTCCTTCAAAGAGAAGAAAATGGAACGACTTTATCGAAGTGAAAGGTGCGCAACAGCATAATTTAAAAAATGTGAATGTGAAGTTTCCATTACATACACTCACTGTTATTACAGGTGTTTCGGGTTCAGGAAAAACTTCATTGGTTAAAGGAATTCTTGCTCCTGCATTACAAAAAAATCTTGGGAATTACAGCGGAGAAAAAACCGGTGCTCACGATAAACTCGAAGGAAATTACAAATCGGTGAAGCTGGTTGAAATGGTCGATCAAAATCCAATTGGAAAATCATCGCGCTCAAATCCCATCACTTATATCAAAGCATACGACCCTATTCGTGAGCTATTTTCAAATCTTCCGATTTCAAAAGCACGCAATTATCGTCCACAACATTTTTCATTTAATGTTGATGGAGGAAGATGTGAAACTTGCAGAGGTGATGGAGAAGTTACGATAGAAATGCAATTTATGGCCGACATTCATTTGCAATGTGAAGAATGTAAAGGCGCTCGTTTTAAAGAAGAAATTCTGGATGTAAAATATAACGATAAAAACATTGCAGATGTATTGAATATGAGTGTTGATGAAGCCCTTGATTTTTTCTCGAACGAACATTCCATCTGCAATAAAATTCAACCTTTACAAGATGTTGGACTTGGATATATTCATCTCGGACAATCATCCAATACTCTTTCTGGCGGTGAAGCGCAACGTGTAAAATTAGCTTCGTTTTTAGGAAAAGGAAAACATAACGATCACGTGCTTTTTATTTTTGATGAACCAACAACCGGACTGCATTTTAACGATATCAAAAAACTGTTGGCTTCATTTGATGCGTTGATCAAGCAAGGAAATTCTATCATCGTTATTGAGCACAATATGGAAATCATCAAATGTGCCGA
>CAIUEQ010000195.1 GCA_903898215.1 uncultured Bacteroidota bacterium
TGTATTAGAGGCTTTAAAAGAAGAAACAAATAATATTCAAAGATTTAAATTGGAGTATTTTGTTTCCCCATCAATGATTAAAGATGTTTCAGAAAAACTTGATCAATTATTTAATATTGGAGATTGGTTAAAACTTTGTCGTAATCCCAATAGATTCAAACTATATATTGAAAAGCTTCATGAATTTTTATTATTTCAATTTGATTCAAATAATTTAAGATTAAGGACCTTAATTAAATTATTTGATATTTGTTCCCAATTGTCTGATGCTATATCAAAAAGAACAGATTTAATAGATTTACAACGTACTGTTGATGGCATTTTTATAACGATAGAGCGTATTCTTGAGCAGTATTTTACAATTGCAAAGGTATTATTAGTCAAGTTTGAGGAAGATGGGTTTTGTCGACTTTTAGTTGAAGGTCCACTAGATAAAGATTATTATTGTAAAGAACTGGAAGATATATTGGCAATAGCACCTGTTAATTTTGGAAAAATTATAAAACATAATTCACCCAATGAACTTTTTATTCATTGGGAAGATATTAAGCAATTATGGCCACTTATTCTTTTCGTCTTCTCAACAAAGTTTAAGTTTGAACTTAATAAACTTGACGAAAAAACACTTCGAATTAAATCAAAAAGTTCTCAAATTGCACGCGGCAATCAAATTTTAAAATTTGAAAGTGGTTTCTTAGAAAATTCCGATAATTTTTCATTTCGTTTACGTACACTATTGCCTGGACATCGCGAACTTAACTTAGTTATGCAACTAAGTGCTGATAGATATAAAAAATTAATGAGAATTGTTAAAGATGTAATAGTCTTTGATGAAAAAAAACGTGATGATAAATTACAATAGCATTTATTGTCTTTTATGTAAAGGATGCCATTATTTCAATCCCATCAAGAATGTGTTGTTCTCGACTAAAATAGTTCAACCTAATAAATTCAATTCCTTTATGTCTAGCAAAACCCATACTTGAGCCAATAATGACTGGCATCCGCATTTCCGCACAATATTTGACAAACTCCATCCGCCTATTCTCATTTATAAGTTTAATAGCAATACTTCCAATATATCCATTCGTTATTTGTGAAAGTTCATGATTTGTTCCAACTATGCGACTTTGAGCTTTTTTTCTCAATCCAGTAACTTGAGAATTAGCTACTGAAAGCAAGTGTTGAAATCTAGGAATATCACTTGCTACTTCAATGGATAGTTTTAGACTATGAATATCTAGGGCACCTTGCATTACTTCCATTTCTTCTGCAATTTGTATTCTATATTTTTCATGATGAACAATATAGGCAAGTCGCACACCATTTACTCCCATTCCTTTAAAAATACTGCGAATTTTTATTACATTTTCATATTTAGAAAAATTGAAACTATTTAATTTACTCGGAAAAAATTGTTCCGTTGCTTCATCAATTATAATAAAATTTTTATCTCCTAATATTTGAGAAAGTTTAAACAAAGAATTCTCATTTTGATTTATTCCAAGTGCTGTTCTGGGCTGAGTGAGAAAAACAGCGCAAGGAGTATATTTTTTAATAATTTCTTCCGAAATCTTTAATTCAAATTGTTGTTCAAGAAAAGTAGGTATACGTATAATGTTTAGTCCAAATGTCTCTGCTTGATAATGTGAAGCAAAATAATTAGGAGTTTCAAATATAATATTTCTAATACCCTTAGATATTAAAAATGCTAAAGTTATTGCTGAACCTACCGTTGCCGAATGACATAGTGTTATATTCTCAGGAACCAGAGAAATATCATCCCATTTCGAAAAAAGGGGTAAAAGTTTATTCTTTATTGGATTAAGTTGACTATAGAAATCAGAATAATATTTCTGTATTTCAGGAGTAAAAAGATTATATTCGTCAACATTAGAATGAGTGTCTGTCCAACCAGATGGATCTGCAGCCATATTTCCACTTTCTCTAAGGGGTAAAAAGAAAAGCCTATTTAATTCGGGGTATTCATCTTTATCAAAATATTTATCAAAATCCTCCATATGATAATCTTTAGTTATCCGTTATTAGCGACAAATGTAATAAATATATAATTGACCATATTGTAAAAATATAGAGAGAATGGTAATATATTCATATATGTGGCAATTATTTTCTTTCAGTTCACTTTTTTGCAAGACTTTAGAAGAAGCAATTGATAAAGCCACTTTGGTAAAATATAAGTCCATTGACTCTTATAGTTCAACTTGGATTAGAAATTTCATTTTTCTCTTTTTAAGTATTTTAAGCACTATATTAATCAGCCAAAAGCTACCAGTAATTGTGATAACTATACCAATAATTATTCTTGGTGTTTTTTATGCAATAAACTCTATTTTATACACCGTATTACTCAAAGAAATTGAAATTACTTCTTCTAGCATAATGTCGACTTTTACACCATTAATTTTCTTGCCAATAGATATTTTTATAGTGGGAAAAAAACTAATCCCAAGACAAATTTTTGGGATTCTAATTTTGGTAATAGGAGGAATTGTTTTTTTTAAAAGATCTAAAATAAATGCTCAATTTACAAAGAAGAAAATTTTGATGGTGATTGGAATTTTTTTATTTAGTGTAACATTACAAGGATTTGAAAGTTATCTATTCCAAAGTTTATTTATTCATAAGAATTTGTCTGAGGCAAATTTTTTGGTAAGCTTGTGGAGTGTGGTATTCTTATTTCTAACAATATTTATACTTTGCAGATGCTTGATTTCTCACCAAAGACCGAATGTGAAAATGCTGATGAATTATTCTGGTGGATCTCTTTTATCAAAAGTTGCAGACTATGGAAATTCCTTTTTCTTTTTCAAAGCCCTTTCTATTGCTTCTGCTTCGCAAGTTTCATCAATGGAAGTTTTTTATCCTATACTTTTGATTTTTGTTGTAATACTCATACAACATAAATTTGGCTTTAATCTGGAAGAGATAGTTGACCGCAAATCACTTACTAGTAAATTACAAGGAATTATGATTATTTGCTTAGGTGCCATCCTTGTTCGGTGATTAAAATGATTCCTTTCAACTTTTCTTTTTAATTTCCATATACATTTCCCAATACAACTCATTCATTAAAGTAGAATAGATGGCACTTAGTTTAATCAAATTCTCCACACTCGGCATTGCAAGCCCTTTTTCCCACCTCGATATCCTACTTGCAGATTTTAATCCAAGCAGTTTAGCAACTTCATTTTGTTTGTATCCCATTAACA
>CAIUEQ010000196.1 GCA_903898215.1 uncultured Bacteroidota bacterium
ATTTAATTTTTCATCGTAAACTAATCCAATATTATAATATGCTTCTAATATTTTCTCATTCGATTTTTCGGTTTCTTCGTTTGTAAAAGGAACATTAGCAATCCATGCTTTTCGGTTGGAAGAAATATTATTTTTCAGGTCAGTTCGTTTTTCCGAAACATCACTTGAAGTATCTGCTTTATCATTATTAGACGAATCTGTTTTTTGCTTTGTTGCTCCTGTATTTGTTTGTTCAGCAGTTGGCGCATCTTTTTCTTTTGCAGCGATTCGCCAAAAATCTGTATTGGCCCGTTGTCCCCATTTTTTACTGCTAAAAAACTCCTGCGAGCCACTAGCAATAATAGCAGGGTTATAAAAATACCATTGAGCAACATCTCCGCCAAAACCGGAACTAGGTGAAGCAGCAGGGGCACTTTGATTTAACTCGTTTGATTTATCAATTTCCTTTTGCTTTTTATCGGCTTTACTTTTTTGCTCGTCAGTAGTTTTCTTGGCAAGAATCCATTCATCAATTTTCTTTTCAAGTTGCTCTTTTTTTAAACCCGAAAGTTTTTGCAAACTGTCTTCGGTTTCTATCACAATTAAATTACTGATCAATTCCGACAATACCGTTTTTTTTGCCATGATACTTTCGTAATCTTTATAATCCTTTTTAAAAGATCCTGCAGCACTATCGTAATAAGCTTGTGCAAGTTTGTATTCAGGTTGCTCTAAAAATATATTGGCAAGTGCTAAAAACGACAATCCTTTTTGGTTAGGATTTTTGGTACTTTTTGAAGCCGAAAGTTTATAGTTTTTTATTGCCTGAGGTAAGTTCTTTTCCTTCTTTTCAAGGTTTCCCAATTCGTAATAAATTTGATCATATAATCCATCATTCTTATCATCATTGAGCATTCGTTTTAATGAACGTCTCACTTTTCTTACTGCCGATTTATCAGTTGAATCGTATGATCTGGCAAGATTAATACTTGCATTAAATTCAAAATTATATGGCGCTATCATGCCCAATATTTTTTTAAAATATTTATTTGCTTCTTTATCTTTTCCCTGCAATTGGTATAGTTGTGCTAAAAGATACGTGTAGCGAATTCTTCTTGGTTTTCTGCTTTCGAAATCATTTGCTACCACCAATTTCTCAATGCCTTTTAAATAGTTTTTTTGTTTTAAAGCAATGTATGCAGCAGTGGCATAAATTTCTGATTTATCGGCATTGGATATTTTTAATTGCGGACTAGATGTTTTTGCCAATTTCCCTTTTAATTGAATTGGGTCAACTTCATTCATCAATAATCCCATGATAGCTTCAGCCTCACCTTCTTTGTTTAAGCCCATATAACATTTTGCAACCCAACTTATTGAAACCGGTCGAAGGCCTTTGTCTTTATATTTTGAATTGATGTATTGGAAAGGTTCAAGTGCAGCAAAATAATCGCGCTTAAAATATTGTGCTTTGCCTAATAACAAATAAGCATTGTCTGTAAAACTTCCTATTGTATGAAATTGAATGGTAAGAGATGCCTTTTTGGTAACATCATCCATAATTCCTGAAACACCCTTTTGTGCCGCTTCATCACCGTATGGAAAAACTTCAATTAGTTTTGTAAAATCATCCACATTCCCTTTTTCAAGAGTTTCCATTGCATCATTAAATTTTTTCTCTCCGTTAAAATAAACATTGTAATGACCGGTAAGTGAATGCCAATTTCTATTGATCCATCTGTCGCGCGTGGGATTACACGACAGTGAAAAAATAATTATCCCTGCAAAAGCAAATAATATATATGACGTTTTGATTCCTTTCAATCCGGTAAGATTAACAAATATCCTTTAAGGTTTTTAGTAATTTATAAATAACTAACTTTGAAACTGCAAAAATATTTTATTGGCGCTAACTACAAAAGCAATTATTTATTTGATTTGTATTGAAGAAAGCTGCCACTTGATCATCTAATTCATATATGGAGAAACCGAAAATAAAACTCATTCATAAACTTAAGAACAAGTATCGCATTGTACTGATAAATGATACTACGTATGAGGAAAAATTTTCATACAGCCTTACTCCTATCAATGTTTTTATAGGTTTCAGTTCGTTCCTAGTTTTTTTTGCTACTATCTTGGTTATGCTAATTGTGTTTACTCCTTTGCGTGAATATATCCCGGGATACACTGATACTCAAACCAAACATAAAGTTGAACATATGGTGCTTCAAACAGATTCACTTGAAAAAGCACTGAACGATAAAGAATCTTATTACAGAAATTTATTAAATATCATGAATGATAAGATTGATGAGCGAGATACTATTATTGTTCCTGTTGATAAAAAGACCAGCGATGTGAGTTTAGAAAAAAAATATCTCCTCGATGAACAATTTAAAAAGGAATTCGAAGAACTGGCTAAAGATAATTTCTCAGTTGAAGGAAATATTGAAAAAACCCCATCACTTGAAAATATGAATTTTTTTAGTCCTGTTGAAGGGATAGTAAGTAATGCCTTTGATTTTAGTAACGATCATTTTGCAGTGGATATCGTAACCAAACCTAACGAACCTGTTAAGTCGGTGCTTGATGGGAGAATTGTGATATCATCATGGACACCTGAGACAGGAAACATTTTGGCTATCCAGCATAAAAACAATATCATATCGGTTTACAAACACAATTCTGTTTTATTAAAAAAAGTTGGTACATTTGTCAACGCAGGTGATGCGATTGCAATTGTTGGCAATTCTGGAGAACTTAGTACAGGTCCTCATCTGCATTTAGAAATTTGGGAAAACGGAACACCCGTTAACCCTGAACAATTTATAAACTTTTAAAAAAAATAAACGATGGCAATGTTCAATTCAAATAAAAACACTTCAAGCACTTTTAATCCAAACAATTTAAATATTATTAATGCCGGAACAAGCATTACCGGAGATTTGATGTCGGAAGGTGATATGAGAATTGACGGTTCAGTAAAAGGATATGTTTCTTCAAAAGCACGTTTGGTTTTGGGAGCTACTTCTAAAGTTGATGGAGATATTAAAGCGGTAAATCTTGAATTAAGCGGAGAAGTGAATGGCAATATTATCGTTACAGAATTATTGGTAGTAAAAGATACTGCTCGCATTAACGGAGATATCATTTCAAACAAATTGATTATTGAAGCCGGTGCTGAATTTAACGGAAAGTGTTCGATGAAAGATAACAAGAACACCCTTAAAAAAATCAATAACGAGGATACAAATAAAACTTTTGAAACCGCAAGCAAACAAGCCATACAATAGTATTTTAAAATATACCAATATTGCTTTTCAAATGATCATCATCATTGTGGCTGGCGCTTGGGGAGGCAAATATCTTGACGAATACCTTCAACTTAAATTTCCTGCGTTTACATTATCCCTTACTGTTTTTTCAGTTTTTGCTGCCGTATACTTGTCAATTAGAGGCTTGCTAAAAAAGTGATTCCTGAATAACCTTTTTATTAAAAATTGTCTCCTTATTACATTAGCTATTACCACAAATAAATATATTTTTGTTAGAGGTTAATAAACTTATAAATGAAACTATTTTATTCCATTTCCATATTACTCATTACTGTATTTGGCAGCCATCAATTATATTCTCAAAACGCAAAACAAAAAACAAATTATAAAGTAGTTGCTTCATGCTACCCATACATCACAGCCATGGGCAAAGGGAAAGGAATTGTTTTTAGAGTAGACATCATAAACAATTCAAAAACTAATTTTACCATCGATTCATTTTTTGTAAACTCACAATCGCTTCCATTTGTTATAAATAATAATCCGAAAGGGATGAGTCTTGAATCTAATTATTTCAAATTAAAAAAA
>CAIUEQ010000197.1 GCA_903898215.1 uncultured Bacteroidota bacterium
AAATCAACTTCTTTTCCTGCTTTAGATTTGCTTGCTCAAATGTTAATTGAAAATGCTTCGTTCGCTTTTTTAATTGAAGGACATACTGATAATGTTGGTAAGCCTGCCGATAATATGTTTCTTTCACAGCAACGTGCCGATGCAGTTAAAAGTTATTTGGTGGTAAAAGGTGTTGATGTAAATCGCATTACTGCAAAAGGATATGGAGATACCAGACCTGTTTACTCCAATGATACCGATGCAGGAAAAGCCAAAAACAGAAGAGTGGATATGACGATTGAATAGAATTATACAGGCACAAATTGTGACCTTTTCAATTCAAAAAAGTAACTCATCACAAATTGTGATGAGTTCAAAAAAACATAGAGGGGCTTTATATTTACCTTATGCTTTTACCGAGCATGGAGTAGCAATGTTGGCAAGTGTACTTAGAAGTAAAAAGGCTGTACAAATGAGCATTGCAATTATCGATGCATTTATTGCCCTTAAACAATTTGCTCTTACCTATAAAGAGTTAGCCGATAAAATAATTGAGATGGAGCGTAAAAATCATAAACATTTCAAGGACATTAATGAAGCGCTTAACTATCTCTTACAAAAGGATGAGCAAGCTGTGAAACAAAGCAAACGAAAGCAAATAGGATTTAGATAAAACAATAATTCTTTTTTCTAATTCTTTGATTTAGTTCTAAGTTGGAGTACCCAAATCGTTTGTTAATATTTTGAATTTTTATTCAAACAAAATCTTTGTTTTTAAATTTTTTCCTGATTTTGATTTTAGTGAAAGAAGAAATATTCCTGAACTCAGATTGCCTTTTTCTAATACGTAAGAAGTTGCATATATCTTTTCAGATAAAATTATTTTTCCTGAAATATCAGTTAAAGTCACTTCCGTAATTTCTTCACCATTTATTAATTTTATGTTGACGGAATTATTTGAAGGATTAGGATAAACAGAAATATTTTTTGAATTTAAAATTTCATTGATGCCATTAGGTTGCCAAAATGCAACATCGTTTCCATCCCAAACAGAACAGCCTCTTGCGTCTTTGGCAATACATCTATACCTAATACCAACATACGGTCCGTAAATACCATAGCCAACTGTATCACAATCTTTTTTATAAAGAGGAATAGATGTCATGCAAGAACCCGAATCTGAACCCGAAATAAATTGTGATGGTGTCCATTTAAAATCTTTCCAGGGTTTAAATCCACCAAATGAATGGAGTGGTGAACAAAGTGTAATGTGATCTCCATTATTTGAAATAAATTTTGGTGTAGCATCCAAGTCCGTTGCAAATTGGCTCGTACTAATTATTATACTATCAGTACAAATTGCTCCCGTAGAATCTTTAGCAGTTAGATGTAAATACACATCAGTATTTGCCGGATAAACCGATTTAAGATTTGGCGTTAATTTAGTTGAATCATCTAAAATGTATTTTAATGATGGTAATTTCGAATTATTAATTGACCATAAATAAGTGAAAGGTTGTTTTCCCTGAAGGATGGAAGCGTTTATTTTAACAGGGCTATCTCCAATACAGATATGAATATTATTGCCTGCTTTAACAATGCATTGTGCCTGTATGAAAAATGCATTACAAAAAAATAAGAGAGCAAAAATGAGTGGAAAGGGTTTCATAATATTTTGCATTAACTTAACGCAAGATAATGTTTTGCATTATAAAAGCTTGCCGCCAATAATCACTTGTTCCACCAAATCCACCCCAAACGAATAGGGAATATATGCAAGTGAAGGAATTTGTTTTGTGATGAAAACATTGGCAACTTTTCCTTTGGCAATACTTCCATGAGTTTTGCTTAACTCAAGTGCAAAAGCTCCGTTGATGGTTGTTGCATTGATGGCTTCTTCAGGTGTGAGTTTCATTTGTGTACATGCCAGCGAAACAATAAAACTCATGCGTGGGTTTGGTGAACTTCCGGGATTATAATCTGTTGCCAAACAAACCGGCAAACCTGCATCAATCATCTTGCGTGCAGGTGCATAAGGCAATCCCAAAAAGAAAGAACAGTTTGGCAAAGCTACTGGCATGGTTTCAGAATTTTTCAAACAATCAATTTCTTCATCACCTGCAAATTCTAAATGATCAACACTTAATGCATTATTTTTAACAGCAACTTGAACACCGCCTGTTTGTCCTAATTCGTTACCATGAATTTTTGCTTTCAATCCGAATTTTGCTGCAGCATTTAAAATTTTATCTGTTTCATCAACGGAAAAAAATCCTTGATCACAAAATACATCACAATAATCTGCCAATTTTTCTTCTGCAATTTGTGGTAACATTTCATCAATAATTAAATCGATATAACCGTTTCGGTTTTGTTTGTATTCGGGCGGAATGGCATGTGCACCAAGGAATGTAGCTTTGATTATTATTGGCGAAACTTTTTTCAAACGTTTAATCACCCGCAACATTTTCAGCTCATCTTTTACAGTTAAACCATAACCACTTTTTATTTCAACTGCACCAGTTCCGAAACTCATCATTTCATTTAATCGAAGGAGGGCACTTTCAAATAATTCATCTTCACTCATTGCCTGCAACTTTTTTGCAGAGTTTAAAATACCACCACCTGCTGCTGCAATTTCTTCATAACTTTTTCCTTTAATGCGCATCACAAATTCTTCTTCGCGTGAAGCAGCAAAAACTAAATGTGTATGCGAATCAACAAAAGATGGAAGCACGAATTTGCCAGTAGCGTCAATAGTTTTGTTATCAGTTGACGGTTCACTGTTCACGGAAAACTGTGAACTATTCATTGAACCAAAATCTTTTATCTTTCCATCTTCCAACAACAAAAATGCATTTTCGATAATGGTAAGTTGCGACATTTCTGCTCCTGATTTTTTCAGAATATTTCCATCATCAATACCAACTAATCCTTTTATATTTTTGATGAGAATTGTATGTGCCATGCTTATTTATTTTTTAGCAATTGTTCAATTACTTCAGGAAAATTTTTCATTTCCAATTGTGCGATTTTTTTTGAAACAGAATTCAGATCATCACCTTTTTCAACAGTAAAACTTTTTTGAAAAACAGATTGTCCTTCATCAAAATTTTCGTTTACAAAATGGATGGTGATGCCATGTTCTTTTTCGTTTGATGCGAGTACAGCTTCATGCACATGATGTCCGTACATGCCTTTCCCTCCGTACTTTGGCAATAAAGCCGGATGAATATTGATGATTGAATTTGGAAATTTTTTGATAAGATATTTTGGCATCAACAACAAAAATCCTGCTAGCACAATTAATGTTGGTTCGTATTGTTGAATGAGAGGAAGAAAAATTGTTTCATCATTCATTTCCTGTTTTGAAAATACGTGAACAGGAACATTAAACGGCTTCATCTTTTCAATCACACCGGCATCTGATTTATTACAAAAAAGGGCTTTAATTTTTACATCAGAATTGTGCTCAAAATACTTGCAAATATTTTCGGCATTTGTTCCACTTCCTGATGCAAAAATGATGATATTTTTCAAAGCTAAAATTTCAGTTCTTCAATTATGATTTTCCTAAACACCGTATCTATATTGCTATTGCCTTGTAATAGGTCAAAAGGGATTGCACTAAATATCAAATTTGTTGCACCGGTAGCAATATCTTTTCTTCGTGCAATAAGCGCAGATTGGCCTGTCCATGTAATTGGTGCAGGTGAAGCTGGGATCACTAATTTTCCGTTATACAAGTTTGAATAAGCAAAATTTGCTGAAGTGTTTTGAAGAAAAAACGGACGAATAGAAGTACTTAAAATGCCACTCGATGTAATAAGATTTGGCCAACCGGATTGAACAGCCGTTGCAGTATCTCCGGGGTTCATTTTAAATTGATCATTTACTGTTGGAGGAGATACAAAAGATGCAATTGGGGTAAATGAAACCTGTGATTCATTATAAGCAAAAGAACCTCCGATATCGACAATCATAAACATCTTTCCTCCGTTGTTAAAAAAGCTAGTTGTGTTTTGACTGGCAAGAGAAAGTGTTGCGTTAGCATTATTACTGAACCAGATTATTTTCTTAAAAAAATTAAATACTTTTATTGAAGTAAAATTATCGTTAGGCATTTCATCTATTGGTGACGTAACAATATCATAATTATTATAAGGAGCGCCAAGTGCTATTAATTTGTTAGCATAAAAATTCTGATAATAATTTTTGCTTCCGGTATAATCATTAAATAAAACAATATCCGACTTTGGCTTTTTGATAAATATGGAATCTTTGGACCACTTGGATCTGCTGCCTGACCTATCATAAACTCTTACCCAAAATTTATTGTATTGGTCATAAATAATTCCATTGATTAAATCAGTTTGATGTATGGTTTTTGAGTTTGGATAAACAAAAAATTTATTACTGAATACACCTGAATTTATTTGAGATTCAAAAGTAGCAGCTGTAGTATTTGCAGGTAGCGAATAGATATTATTGGTATCATTAAAAGCAATCTCAACTCCTTGAATATCGGCAACACCATCAGTATCATTTGCAATCCAATAGTATCTGAAAGCGGGGAATGAAATAGATTTACGTCCGTTGCTATTATCGATATAAATTGTTGGAGGAGTATTTTTTACCGGATATAAAGTTGAAGCAGGTGTAGGATCTTTTTGATCGAGATTATCAACAGCTCTTACATAAACGGCAATATCGGCTGTATCTTTTCCAACTGGAATGGTAAGTAAAAAAGTGCCATTTTGGGTTTTGGTAAATTGCCAGGTAAGTTGGTTATCTATTGAAACTTCGTAACCTTTTATAAGCCCTGTTTGAGAAACACCCCACCAATGTGCTTCAATAGTTGTAGATAAACGAAGATCTCCGGAACGGGATATCTTATCAACCACCATATAGGTTTCAGGCAGTGATTGCATTTTTGCATCACCGGTAAAATCTTTTTTGCAAGTTGTAAAAAGTGTGATTACAACAAGAAATATGAAATAGTTTTTTAAGTGCGTATACAATTTTTTCTGATAAGGATACAAGTATACTACTTCAATTTTCAATCAAAAAGTTATGTTAATATTAAATCGTAGAATTTCTAATTAGAAGCATTTTTAATACAGCTTCAGCAGCTTCAACACCTTTGTTTCCAAGTTTTCCACCTGAACGTTCTTTAGCCTGTTTTTCATTTTCGGTTGTAAGCACTCCAAAAGCAACAGGAAGGTTATAAGTGAGGGAAACATTCATGATTCCTTTAGCACATGCATCACAGATAAAATCAAAATGTCGGGTTTCGCCCTGAATGATACAGCCAAGGGCAATTACAGCATCAATGTTTTTTTTCTCAGCACAATATTGTGAACCGAGAGGTAATTCAAAAGCACCCGGAACTTTATGTACTTCAATATTTTTTTCTTTTACACCTTTAGCTATTAAAAAATCAATTGCGCCATTCATCATTGCATAAGTAATGGAACTGTTCCATTCGGCAACAACAATAGCAATGTGAAGTTTTTTAAACTCCTTTAACGATTCAAGATCGGAAGCAGTTTCCTTTTTTAATTTAGTAGCCATAATATTTATATTGAGGGGCAATATTAATAAGAAAATTTGATGAAATTATTTCCAATGTTCAATATACTCTTTACTTAAATTCACATAGTTCATTGCATTCAGTTTCACATTTTCTATTTGAGTTTCGCTAAGTTGCTTTACAACTTTTCCAGGCGTTCCCATTACAACAGAATAATCAGGGATAACAGCATTTTCGGTAACCAATGCATGAGAACCGATGATACAAAAATTCCCGATTTTCGCACCGTTCAAAATAGTGGCATGCATTCCTACTAAAACATTATTTCCTAAAGTTGCTCCATGAACAATTGCCCCATGTCCTAAAATACATTCATCACCAATTGTAACAGGAAACCCTTCATCAACATGTATTGTTACCTGTTCCTGTATATTAGTTTTGTTGCCAACTTTTATCCAATCGTTATCACCACGTAAAACTGCACCAAACCAAACTGAACATTCATTACCGAGAATTACTTTTCCAAAAACTCTGGCAGTATCTGCAATCCAAACAGCTGTCCCTTTTTGAATAGGAGTGTTTAGGATCTGTTTCATTTCGTTTAAAATAGTTTGCGACATAACCTTTAGTTTACCCTACAAAATAGCATTTATATTAGGCGTTTTCAAAATAAAAAAAACCGACCATCAGTCGGTTTTTAAGTATGGTAAATATTGATTGATAATTATTTTTGTTGAGGTTGTGCCCCTGCTTCAGGTTGGTTTTGTTGTTGTGCAGGTTGTGCTTCTTGTTGTGCAGGCTGTGCTCCTTGTTGAGCAGGTTGTTGTGGTTGAGCTGGCACTTGAGCATTTTCAGTATTTTCTTTAATACGTGATTCTTTGGTCACAGTTTCAGTTTCACCTGTTGGACGGAAAAAGTTTGATAACAATGAAAATGAAATCAAAATAATCGCCAATACCCATGTTGCCTTTTCAACAACATCAGTTGAGCGCTTAGCTCCCATTATTTGTTGAGGAGCAATAAAGTTAGCAGCAATACCACCACCTTTAGGATTTTGAATTAAAACTACAAGTGTTAATAGTACACAAGCTATGATTACTAAAATTGATATGAATAGGAACATAATGGTTAATCGTTTTTAATTTCTTGTTTAATTTTTTGAATAAGGTCGGCAAAGTAAGTCATTTTGTGAGGATATATCAAACATAATTTTTCGTAGGTTCTGATAGCTTTTTTAAAGGCACCTTGTTTATAGTAAATCGTTGCAAGTGTTTCAGTTACAAGATCATCATCTTCTTCGTTGCTATGCTTCACCATGTGTGATGGATTGTAAAACTCAGCTTTGGGTCTGCTTATGCTTGGATTTTCTTTAATAAATTTATCGAGTATCGAATCGAAAGCATGAACATTATTTGTTGGTTTATTTATCTCTGAAGGTGAATTGTTTTCTGATTCGTCTTCCTGTTTTCTGCTTTCTTTTTCAGTATTTCCAATATTTATTCCATCAATACCCAATAACAACCATTCGGTAAATGAATGAATTTCATTTTTATGCTGAATGGTTTCAGGTTCGATTGATTCAACAATTGTTTGAAGTGGTTCAACTATATCTTTAAGCTCTTCAACAATTGGTGTTTCAACTATTTGTTCAATGACACTTTCAACTGGTACAGGTTCAACAATTGTTTGAAGAGGTTCAACTATCTCTTCAAGCTCTTCAACTATAGGTATTTCAACTATTTGTTCAATGATACTTTCAACAGGTATAGGTTCAACAACTTGCTGAACGAATTCTTCCGGTAACACGGCAATTTCCACTTCAGTTGCAGGAACATAGTTTGGTTCTTCAATATGGATATTGTGTAGAAATCGATAAAGCTGTTCTCTGTCGGAAACTATTAATGCTGTTGATTTAAGTTGTTTTTCGAATTCGTAATGGTTTTCATTGAACAATGCCTTTGACAATAAAATATGGCTTGCCTGAAAATATGGAAAATCGGCAGCAATATTCCTTAATGCCGTGATATGTGATTTATCAAGGTTCTTGGGATTATCGATGAGGGTGATAAATTCAGCTTTGTTCAATTGTTTTTGAAATTGAACTTACGAATTAAAATAAAAAAAACCATCTCACCAATTAACAAAAGTTTTGTTAAAGATATTCTGAATGATATTTTCAGAAACTTTATTGATGAGTTCATTCTCTACAGCTGACAAATTTTGGGTGGCTGAATAATCGTCAAAACCGGTAAATGTTTCCGTAAAGTTTTTCTTTTCATCTAATCTGTTTTCAAAAGTAATTTCTATTGAAATGGTGAGCCTGTTTATTGCATTAACACTATTGCTTTGAACGGCAACCGGAGCTGTTTTATAATCAATGATTTTTCCGCTAAAATGAAAATCGGATTCGCCAGTTGTGAGTTTTAATTGTGTTTCGTTTAATATTTTTGTTTTAAGTTTTTCAGTAAAAGTTTGGCTTAAAGTAGGGGCAACAATACTGGCAGTGTTTGCAATATAACTCACCGAAAATGTTTTTGCATCGGGAGGAATAGATGCTCCGGTATGAGAATAAAAACCACAGCCGGAGTGTAGTAAAAACATTCCGGCTGCAATAATAAGAATTACTTTTTTATTAAATATTTTCGGCATTATGCTGAAACTTTTTTAGCATCAATGGTTTTTTTGATCCAATCAAAAGTAACAGATTTTGGACGTTCAAGCGGCAATCCAAGCGCTCTGTCCCAAATTAGGGAAGCCAATACACCAAGTGCTCGTGATACGCCAAATAAAACGGTATAGAAATCATATTCCATCATTCCATAATGTACAAGTAAAGAACCTGAATGTGCATCTACATTTGGCCAAGGATTTTTTATTTTACTAATGGTTCCTAAAACTTCAGGAGCAATTTCATAAATATCCCAAACGATGTTTACAAGCTCATCATTTGGCATATGTTTTTTTGCAAATTCCATTTGAGCAGTAAAACGTGGATCTGTTTTGCGAAGTACCGCATGGCCATATCCTGGAATTACTTTTCCTTCACTAATTGTTTTAAGGATATAGGCTTTTATTTGATCTTTACTTGGTTTTCCTCCGCCTAATTCTTTCTGAAGGTCGAGCACCCAACGGATTACTTCCTGATTTGCCAAACCATGTAATGGACCTGCTAATCCGTTCATGCCTGCAGATAAAGAAAGATAAGGATCGCTTAATGCAGAACCAACAAGATGCGTACTATGAGCTGAAACATTTCCTCCTTCATGATCGGAGTGGATGGTCATATATAAACGCATTAATTCTTTAAAACCGTCATCTTTATAACCAAGCATATGTGCTAAGTTACCAGCCCAGTCGAGCTTTGCATTAGGTTCAATATGGTCGCTGTTTTTGTATGTTCTTCTGTAGATATATGCTGCAACACGTGGTAAACGTGCTATTAAGTTCATGGTGTCTTCGTATGTATATTCCCAATAATCTTTTTTATTCATCCCGTTACGGTATGCTTCAGCAAATTCCGATTCGGTTTGAAGTGCCATAATTGCTGCCGAAAATTGAGTCATCGGGTGAGCACTTATTGGAAAAGAATCTATCAAGTTAAAAACATGTTTAGGAACTATTGCTCTGCGAGCCCAATTATTTGTAACGTCATGTACATCTTCATCTGTAGGAAGTTCGCCTGTTAACATCAAATAAAATACACCTTCGGGTAAAGGCTCATTTCCGTTTTTTAACTTCGGTAGTTTATCGCGAAGTTCTGGAATACTATACCCTCTAAACCTAATACCTTCTTCAGGATCTAATAAAGAAGTTTCGGTAATCAAACCGATCATTCCTTTTTCACCTGAGAATACTGAGTCGAGATTGTACTGACCTAAAACAAATTCACCATTTGCTTTAATGTATTCTTTGATTTGAGCGGCTTTGGGTAGGGCTAATTCTGCAAACTTATCTTTCAACTTGTCCATACTGATGTAATTTGACTATAAAACGTGTAAAAATAGCAATTGTTTTTTTGCAACCAACAAAAATAGATTAGAAATAATTTTTGAAAATTACATTTACAAATACACTTACAAAAAATGCAAAATAAACGGGATTTAACAAGATGATATTAATCAGTTTAAAGAGTGGTTTTTAAGAGGTGAATTTAATTAATGAATAATATTTTTTAAAATACTTGTTATATTGTGCAATGATTTTATTTTTTTAAATGAAGCAAGGAATACTCTTTTTAGTAATACTTTTAAAATTAGTAACAAATTTGAGCGCACAGGAATCGGTGCTCAGCGGACATGTGTTTGATTCAAAAACAGGATTGCCACTTACATTTGCATCTATAAAAATCAATCATACAAATATTACTACGGCTGATAGTTTAGGCGGTTTCAAAATAAAAGTTGATGCAGGAAAATATAAAATCACGATATCAAAAGTTGGTTATTCTACATTATTTCAAACAGTAAGAATAGGGATTGAAGAAAGTTTGAATCTTACATTTTATCTCGAGCCTTTCACCAATGAGTTGAATACTGTTGTTGTATCAAGCAGTAAACAGGAAAAATTACTTGCAAAAGAAACAGTTTCTATTACTTCCATTCAACCATATTTAATTGCAAATACCAATTCAAATAATCTTTCCGATGTTCTTAACAAAGTTCCCGGAGTGAGTGTTGTTGAAGGGCAGGCAATAATCAGAGGCTCTGTTGGATGGTCGTATAATGTTGGTAGTCGTGTAATGGTTGTGTTGGATGATATGCCTTTAATGGGTCCTGATGTGGGCGATGTTCAATGGGATCTGATGCCAATTGAAGCAGCCGAAAAAATTGAAGTATTGAAAGGTCCTTCTTCGGTTTTATATGGTTCATCCGCATCGAGTGGAACTATCACTTTACAAACAGGGTGGCCAACCAATAAACCCGAAACCAAAATTCAAACTTATCAGGGAATTACCGGAAATCCACGTGCAAAACAGGCAATTTGGTGGGAAGGAACTTCTCAGCCTTTTAACAGCGGAACTTTTTTTTCGCATAAACAAAAGTTCGGACAATTTGATCTGGTAATGAGCGGCAATGTGGATATGGTGAGAAGTTATATTCAGCAAAATGATTCTTATCGGGCACGGATGTATTTTAAAACTCGGTATCGTTTTAAAAAAATAAAAGGGCTAACAGCAGGAATAGATGGAAATATGATGTTTAAAAAAGCTGGAAGGTTTTTTTTATGGCAAAGTGCCGATTCAGGTTTATACAAACCTTGGTTAGGTTCAACCGGTCAGGATTTTTACAGAATATGGTCTATCAATCCTTATATCACTTATTCGAAGCCGAACAATTATTCTCTCTCTATTCATTTGCAACATTATAATATCACACGATTTGTTGACACCACTCAATATACTAATAATTTAAATAATGCTGTTGCAAACGGACAAGCATTGGATATTAATTTTCAGAAAAATTGTTTTAAAGGTTTTACCATCAATAGCGGAATATATCTTTCAAGAATTTGGGCAGTTGGAAATGTATATCCCGGAGAACACAATGGATATTCAGCAGCAGCATTTGCTCAGGGCGAATACCAGATAAAAAAACTAGTTGTAAATGCAGGAATGCGCTACGAGTTTAATGCACTCGGTGTGATAGAAGAAACTACCCGACCATTGTTTCGTGCAGGGTTAAATTATCAATCGGGTAAAAAAACATATTTACGTTTGACCTATGGCGAAGGATATCGTTTTCCAACTATAGCCGAAAGATTTGTTTCTGATAAATTAAATACATTAAGTGTTTTTCCTAATCCTACTTTAAAAAGTGAACGTGGATGGTATACCGAAATAGGGGTGAAACAGGGGTTTGAAGTTGGAAATAATTTTAACGCAAGTGTCGATGCTGCTTTTTTCTGGCAGGAATATACTAACCTCATAGAGTTTCATTTCGATCAATGGAAAGACCCTTATATTGATACCACTATTTTCCCTCCTTCAATTCATCAGGCCGAACTTGGATTTAAAGCGATCAATATCGAGCATACCCGCACAGCTGGATTAGAGCTAAGTTTGGAAGGAAACGGAAAAATTGGAGAGATTGGAATTCGTACTTTATGTGGCTATACTTATGTTCTTCCTGTTGATCTAAATGCTGATCCTTCACTGCAAAATGTTGGAAATTATATGAATGCTTTTTTTAGAACATTTAATAATTTAACTGACGCAGATAAAGCAAGTATTCTTTTTTATAGGAACCGTAAATTGATAAAATCAGATTTTGAATTCACGTATAAGAAATTTGCTTTTGGATATGCCGCACTTTATTACAGTAGTTTTGATAAAATCGACCCGCGGTTGTATGATATAGTTCAGGTATTTACTGATAAAGGAGGAGCAGGTGTTTGGGTACAAAATGTAAGATTATCATTTCAAATAAACCAAAATGTAACTGTTGGTTTTTTGGTTAACAATATCGATAATGTTGAATATTCCATCAGGCCTGGACGGATGGATCCACCTCGAAATTTCAACCTTCAATTTAGAATGAACTTTTAGTTTTTAAGAACTTTTCGGATACTTATTTTCCCATCTGTTTTTAACACAACGGTATAAAGACCTTTAGGGAAAACAGATAAATCTATTCGCTCAGTTGTAGTGTAAATAGTTGGTTTTGAAAACTCCTTTGAGAACACGTTTCTGCCTGTTGCATCAAATACATTAATATTGTTATGATTGGTTTGAATATCGTTTAACTCAATGGTTAAATAATCATTTACAGGATTTGGATAAACTTTTAATTGCTGATAAGGTGATACTTCAAAAACACCATCAAGATATCTTAATACCTTAAAAGTATACGAACTTGAATCAAATCTTTGGGTAGAAGTATATGGTGGATTATTTCCAATTTTTATGAAAGTTTCAACATACACATACATTGTATAGGATCCAATCATCGTACTGTCGCCTAATCCGCTTAACAATGCGCAACCAATAGTACCGCCATTCCAGGCGCAGTTTGGTTTGTTACACTGATAACCGTATCCCGATGGAATTCCGTATATTTTATAAAGTTGTGCCGAGTCAACGTGAATTTTTATTCCACTAATAAATGAATCGAGAGGAATCTTAAAAGTGAGTACTTGGCTATAAGGAATATTAACAGTAGCAAAAGGTATTTTTGATGGGAATAAATAACTGCCTGCAGCATAAATTGATGTATCAGGAGTACATTGTGCCGACACAAAATTTATTTGAGAACTTAAAAAAAATAGAGTAAGTATGAGTAATAATTTTTTCATGATTTAGATTTTTGTAAACCAAAAGTAGTGATTTTTTTATTGATATTTCTTTATTGAATTCGAATATGTTTCAATAATTTCATT
>CAIUEQ010000198.1 GCA_903898215.1 uncultured Bacteroidota bacterium
GAACCTGTAACGATAATACCATATGAAACAGATGTTCCATTATTTGGAATATTTACAATACATTTTTTAACGGTACAACCTGTTCCAATATTTGATGAACCACTTCCGATAATTGCTATTCCGCTACATGTTCCAACTGCTGTATTTGTAACTGTTAAATTTTTAATGGTAACATAACTAACCCCACTTACCATAAATGCAGGAAGTGATGAAGAACTCGAAGTAACAATTGATGAACTTGCATTTCCTCCATCAAATATAATTGTGTTTGTTGGTGATGTTCCGTAAACAGGACCTACCAAACTAACAGTTTCGTTATATGTTCCCGAATTGATTACAAAATTTACAGGACCAGATATACCGGCTGTTTGTAATGCTAATGTTGCTGCAGAAATTGTAGCGTAATTAGAACCTGAACCACCAATTGTATAGGTTCCACTTAATGGTGCGATATAATTATAAGATACACTAATGGTATCATTGCTTCTATTATTATCAAGTGAACCATTCGGTGCTGATGTATAAACTTTTATTGCATTTACACCCGCAGCGATTGTGATTTGACTGGTTCCTGAAAACACAACTAATGCAGTATCACAAGCATTAAGCGTACCCGACCAAGCCAAAGTTACTGGAGTTCCTCCATTTAATTTATAACTGATCAGAAAACTTGTAACCGTTGTACTTCCCGAATTTTTTACTTTTACTACCAAGTTTTGAGCACCTAAAGTTAAAGGCGGAACAGGGCTGTATAAAGTATTTGCAGAAATATCTAATGAATACATAACATATTCGTATGCACCGGGATTTGGAGAAGTAGCACGTGTAGTTCCAATAATATCTGTGGGAACTTTACTTGTTAAATTAACTCCGGTAACACAACCATCAGTTAAACTTAAATTCGTATTGCTTGTAAATGCCGTGGCTTTATTAAATGATGAATCGCCACCCGTTGTTGCTGTTTTATAAGTTGATGTTGTAAATGCTGCACCTCTATAACCTAAAGTTGTGTTAAGCGAATTATAATATTGATTATAATTGATGATGTTAGTTGTAGGATTTGAACTGAAATACACCGGGTACAATGTTGTTCCAGAAGTTGAACGCATTGAGAAAATATTATTCTTACAAATTAATCCTTCAATGTTTAGTGAATTGTAATAATACAATCCGTATTGAGTAGCTGCCGATCCATTTGTGTTTAAAGTGTTATGGATGAACTCAAACGTACATGCAACTCCTGTATATAAATACACCTGGTAATTTGTTGAATAAGTTTGATTACCATAAACTACATTGTTATATATTTTATGTGGAGCTGTTGCTGTTGAAGCATTATAATAAATATACATTCCAAAATAAGAAGGATTTTGGATTTTGTTTCCGATAATTTGAGTCGACTCAGTTGCTGAAGAATTTTGACAATAATAATGGTACAACGCATATTGAGCTGACACTGAAGGTGCCATATTTATATTATTATACAATACTTGAGTAGCATTATAAATATAATATACATACAAACCATAACCTACCGGGTTGTTTAAAGTATTATACCTAATACGATGAAATCTGTTATAGGTTGAAGATGGTGATGTGCTATTACCATAAACCATCATTCCATAATATCCACCATATACGGTGTTACTATCAAAAGTTATCGAATCAAGATAATTGTTTGATCCAGAAGTTGCACTACCTGATGCCAAAATACCATAAAAGCCACTGGTAGTTCCTGCATTTGGAAGGTTAACCACACAATTGATTACCGAACTTCCCGATCCGTTTGTGTTTGCTGCATTTCCAACAACTGCAATACCCGCACCTGATACCGAATGTCTGTTGGTTACTGTAAAATTTCTAAAAGTTACATAACTAGTTTGGCTAAGTGCAACCAATGCATCTGCAATACTATCATCTAAAAAACAGGTTGAAGGACCAGATCCAATGATTGAAATTCTATTAGTAGAATTCACTCCGATAACACTATTTAAAAAAACTCTACCTGCATAGGTTCCGGCTGCAACATTTATTGTTATTGGACCGCAAACTCCATACATGCTAAGATCATTAGCAGCTGCTGCAAGTGTTGTATAATTTGCACCAGTAGCACCAACTGTGTATGTTCCATTCATAGATGGATGTTTTGTTGTTGATGCTGTATCATTTCTTGGAACAGTATCCGTAACTGAGTTCGGACTTGATGTCCATGCTACAATAGAAACTGTTGTTGCAGGAAAACTATATGCTCCTAAAATTACCTGAGCATTTGATGAACCACTTCCACCGGTTGTATCCAATGTTCCTGTATAAGAATATGGTGTTTGTGTTACTCCGTTTACTTTCCAGTTTACAGTAGCACTTGTAATTTGATTACGTCCAAAATTATGAATTGTTGCAGCAACATTTCGAACACCTGTAGTACAAAAAATATAAGGTGAATCTATTGAAAGCACTCCGGCATCATTTGTTGATGTTGCCGAAATATCAATTCCCATATATCCATAAGTAGTTCCAGCCGTTCCTGATGTTGCGCCATAAGCTCCATAAATACGTTTGTTACCTGTAGTTGATGCATGATAAATTGAAAAACCTGCGGGTGTTCCAGTATAAGCACTTTCTTGAATATCAACAACCAATGCTTGTGTAGGGTCGTAATAAAATGGAGTTGTTAAATCTATTTTCATCCAAACTCCTAATCCAATACTTGTAAAAACTTTTGTTGCCGGACCAAAGCAAGTTTGTAAACCTGTTAAATATGTTCCAGTTGCAAAAACTGAAAAACTAGCAGGTTGTTGAGTCATTCTCACAGTAAAATTTGTAAATGTAGTAGTAGTAACTGCTGCACCTGGTTTTACATAAATTGCTGTAATCATTCCTGCATTTGCCCCTGTAAATTCACCTGCAGTATAAACAAACTGACAATGATTTGACGTGGTGCTTCCAAAAGGAAAAGCATTTGAAGATGTGCCAGAAACACTTGAAAACATTGGAGTTCCTGTTTGTGCAAACATTGTCGCAACTGAAAATAGCAGCGCAATGAAGACGGTAATTTTTGTTAATAGTAAACGTAGTTTGTTCATTTTATGTAGTTGATTTTATATTGATTTTAATTCTGAAAAAGTAAAAAAAGGATAAGCAGAAATACGAATATGTAAACCTATGAATTGTAAACACCTTTATCAACTACATGAAGATGTAGTAGCATTTAAATAATAAAATCAGTTGAGTTGTCCTTTGAGCGACTTATTGATGAGCTCTGATTTACTATTAATTTGAAGTTTGGTATAGATCTTTTTAATGTGGTACCTGATGGTATCAACCGAAATTGTTAAACGGTCGGCAATAAGTTTATAACTCAACCCATCAACTAAACCCTGAATGATCTGTTTTTCTCTGGGTGTGAGATTATGCTCATCTTGTTTAGGCTGAGGATTAAAATGTTCTACTATCTTTCGGGCAATGGCAGGTGACATAAAACTTCCGCCTTTTCTGATTATGGATATGGCTTCTTTTATTTCATTGAACGGAGTATCTTTTAATAGATATCCTGTTGCCCCTGCACAAAGAGATTTAAAAATACGATCCTCATCTCTAAAAACGGTTAGCATGATGATATCAACTGATTTTAACTTTTCTCTGATTAATCTGATTCCTTCAATACCGCTCATACCTGGCAATCCAATATCTGAAAGAATAATATCGGCAACAAAACCTTCTTTAAGTTTTTCAAAAAAAGCTTCCATCGAATCTACCACACATAAACTTTCGCAAAATTCTTCGGCACGAAAAAACGTTTCAAGCCCATCTCTTACGATAGGGTCATCTTCAATAATTGCAATTTTTATTTTTCCGTCATCCGACATTGAAGCAAATATTTATAAAAGTATTTTTTAATCCAACTACACAAACATGTGGGTACCCGAAAATGCTTTTCGTGTAAGAATAATAGTATGTCCGTTATCCTTATCTATTTCAAGCATTGCTTTTATCGCCTCAGCTCTCATCTTAATATTTTTCATTCCCTGACCGCTTCCCGAAGTGTCTTTTTTGTTTTCTGTTCCATTATCTTTTATGATCATTCTAAAAATATCTTTAGAATTTTCGATAAGTACTTCCACTTCTGTAGCATTCGAATGTTTGGCAATATTGTTTATCGCTTCTTTAAAAATCAGCAATAAATTTTGACGTTCCTGCATATTGATGACGATGTTGTTATCAATATTTTTAGTGTTAAAATTTATATTTATTTCCAATGGTAACAACAACAAATCTGCATGATCATGCATACGATCAATCAGGTTTCCTGTTTTATCGTTTCGTGCATCAATAGTCCAAAGCACATCACTCATTGTTCGGGTTGCCTCCCTGCTTGCCGAAGCTATTTGATCTATCTCTTTATTGTTTTGATTTTTATATTTCAGCAATTCTGTGAGGATTGAAATTTGAGTAAGCAAACTTCCAACTTCATCATGTAGATCACTGGCAATTTTTATTCTCAAATTTTGAAATTCAACGAGTCTTTTAATTCTAATATAAAAAATAAAATAGATAAGCAACAGAACAAGAATCGATATTGAAATAAAGAACCACCATTGTTTATAAAACACTTGCTTAACAAATACTGTCAATACAATTTGATTTTCTGTATCAACACCATTCATGTTTTTACCTTTTATTCGGAGTTTATATTCTCCACTGGGCATATTAGATATTCTCAAAAAATTCTGCCCACCCATATTTGTCCAAGTACTATCAATTCCTTCAAGTTTATATTGATATGAATTAAGCTCTGGTCGTAAGTAATCTGAAATGGTAAATCTCAAAAACAAATTATTGGTATTGTATGGAAGAACAATTTCTGTAGTTGAATCTAACCTGAATAAATTTGAAAAATCATTTTGCCCGTTTTGCACTAGTTCAGTAAGAATAATTTTTGACAATTCCGGAATTAATTTTATTGAACTCGGAACAAAAGAGGTAACTCCATTTATTCCTCCAAAAAATATTTCACCACTAATAGTTTTTATTTTTGAGCCTGTATTAAATTCATTATTGCTTATACCATCCTTATCATAATAGCTATAAAACAAGTTCGTTTTTAAATCAAAAGTTGACAATCCATTTTCGGTACTTAGCCATAATCTGCTTTTATCTTTTAAAATACAGTAAACAGTGTTGCTGCTGAGTCCGTCTTCCTTTTTATAATTGATAATTTTGTTTTCGATGAGATTTAATTTCATCAACCCTCCCCCTTTGCTTCCAAGCCAGATTGCAGTATCCGAATCGTATAAAACATCTAAAATTTCATTGTCTGATAATGCCGGAATTGTTTTAACATTATACTGTTTAATGGAACCTTTATTTTTATCAAAAAGAAAAAGTCCATTACTGCTTCCTATTAAAAAAACACCATCACTTTTTTGTGAAATTGAATAAACCAATTTACAATTTAGCATGTCCTTATTTGAAGCAATTGAAGGATGAGAAAAAAACTGTTTTTTATGTTTATCAAAAATCTGAATCCCAAAACCTTTCCCTCTTCCTATCCAAATTAGTCCTTCTTTATCTTTATAGATTGAAGAAAAATCACTTAGCACATTTCGAAGTAGGGTTTCATATTTTTTAGTTTCTAGATTATAGTTCACAATTTCTCCTTCGTGGGTGGTCATCAAAATATCATTTTCGTCAAATATCATTTGGCATACCAAAGGCTTAATATCTTTTTTGACAGCATTATTCTTTTCCAAAACAGGTTGAAGAACATTATTGGAACGATTTAAATGAAACAAACCTTTGTAGGTACCGAGATATAAATTCCCTAAAGAATCTTCCAGCATTCCTCTAACACTATAAAATAAATTTTCGTTTTTTTGCCCGTTACCTAAATATATTTTAAAAGGGTATTGGGTAATCTGAATTTTCACAAAACCTCCATCAGTTCCAACCCATAACACTCCTTCTTTGTCTTCAAAAAAAGAGTTAAAAATACTTCCAAAATAATTTTGACTAAAAAGATAACTGTAATCTTCTATTGTTTTATTGACAATATTTATTTTGAATAATTTCCCTAAATTATAATTAACCCAGAAATTGTTTCTGCTGTCTTTAAAAATCCCGTAGCCAGATTTACTTAATAAATTTATAGAATCAAGAAATGTGTTTTTTACATTTTTACAGTTTGATATATTGTAGGACTGTAATCCCATACCCGAGCCAAAATTTGCAAATAACAAATCACCATCAATGATAAAATTTCCATATAAATTATCGATGATTTGTTCAGAGTAATCAGCATTGAGTTTATGAATTTTCTTATTCTCATTTGTACCAAACCAAATATTGTTTTTACTATCTGTGCAGATGTTTTTAACAGATGCCATTTGCTTGTCTTTATAAATGGTATGGCTATGAAAACTTGAGTCGAATAAAATTAATTCACCATTTGAAGTACCCGCTAAAAATTCATTTTTGCTATAACGAATTAAGGTGGTAACTTCTTTGTCGGAAATGACTTCAACTTTATACTTATCATTTAAAAAGAAATGTACTTTGTTAATTCCACCCTTTGTGCCTATTAAAAAAACATTTTCATCCAGATTAAGAAAACAGGTAATCGTTGAATTAACAAGATTAAGTTCGGGAGTATTTGCAAAAAATTGCTTAAACGAATTTCCATCAAACCTGTTCAAACCATTTGTTGTTCCAATCCATATCAAGCCATTATTATCCTGATTAAAAGCGGTAACATACCTGTTAGATAAACCTTCGAATGTTGGCTTTAAGTGCTGTTGCGACTGACTTTTAAAAGCAGTGAGCATAACAACAAACAGAATGAGATATTTTAATTTAGACTTCAAGTTAAATGCTCGATATATTAATAGTTATATTTTTCAAACAACTAGTCTTTCCCCTTATCACCAACAAATTGATCATGAGGAAATTTAAACAGCACATTAAAAGTTGTGAGCGAACCATAAATTCTTGTAATGTATTGCTGCATGTTTACTTTATCTTCATCTGATAATTTATCGTGGGAATTTATGCGCTGTTCCATTACACGCAGCCTATCACGAAGCATCACAATTTTGTGAAAGAATGCATCAATAGGAATTTCTTTAGATTGAACTTTCGTATCTCCAGGCTGAAGAATCATTTTTCCTCCCGTCCATTTTGCTCCTAAACTTACATGTTCAGGAATTTCTGTCCACCTGCGTAATATAGAAATCAGCGTTCGCTCCATATCTGCATTACTGATCATATCATCTGGAGGTTCAATCGCTTCAACCACTTCAAGCAAATTATGTTCTCGTGAAACTTCTTTTCTTCCTTCAGAAATAAAAGTAATTGTATAAGAATTACTCTTAACATTTACTACAACGCCATCGCCATATTGAGAATGACGAACTCGTGAACCTATTCCTAATTCTTCCATAATTTAAAATTTTATGCAAGATGCAAAAAACCTTTGAGGAGTATGCAAAATTCTTAAAACAAAAAAAGCTTATCAGTGACGATAAGCTTTTATTAAATATTCTGAAAGTTAGTTATGCTAACACTACAATTTTATTATTGAGAACTTCAATAACTCCACCATCAACCTCAAACTGTTTTGCACCTTCTGCCGATTTTATTTTTATCATACCTTTATCAAGGCTTGAAACTATAGCAGCGTGGTTATTAAAAACCTGAAATTGCCCTTTGCTTCCGGGAAAGGTAGCTGAATCAATTTCGCCTATGAAGATTGTTTTATCGGGTGTTAATATTTCTAATTGCATGTTCTTTTTTGTTAATAGGTTTATAGGTTAATAGGTTAATGGTTTTACCATTCAACTAGTCAACATTATCAACCATTTTTATTACTTTGCTTCCGCTAACATTTTTTCTCCTTTGGCAATAGCATCTTCTATTGTACCAACAAGGTTAAATGCTGCTTCAGGATACTGATCTACTTTTCCGTCCATAATCATGTTGAAACCTTTAATAGTTTCTTCAATTGGAACAAGCACACCTTTTAATCCTGTAAATTGTTCAGCAACGTGAAACGGTTGAGACAAGAAACGTTGTACACGTCTTGCACGCGATACTACTAATTTGTCATCTTCAGAAAGTTCGTCCATACCCAAAATTGCAATAATATCTTGCAACTCTTTGTATCGTTGAAGTATTGATTTTACTTTTTGTGCACAGTTATAATGAGCATCTCCAACAATTGCAGGAGATAAAATCCTTGAAGTTGAATCCAAAGGATCAACCGCTGGATAAATACCTAATTCAGCAATCTTACGACTTAATACTGTTGTAGCATCCAAATGGGAGAATGTTGTAGCAGGAGCCGGATCTGTTAAATCATCAGCAGGAACATAAACCGCCTGTACTGAAGTAATAGAACCTCTTTTTGTTGAAGTGATACGTTCTTGCATCGCCCCCATTTCAGAAGCTAAAGTTGGTTGGTAACCTACCGCTGAAGGCATACGACCTAAAAGCGCAGATACTTCAGAACCAGCTTGAGTGAAACGGAAAATATTATCAACGAAGAAAAGGATATCACGTCCACCTGTTTTTTCATCTCCATCACGGAAATATTCAGCCATTGTTAAACCTGACAAAGCTACACGAGCACGAGCTCCGGGAGGTTCGTTCATTTGACCGAACACCAACGTTGCTTGTGATTTTGCTAATTCAGCATAATCTACCTTGCTCAAATCCCATCCACCTTCTTCCATGCTGTGTTTAAATTCTTTACCGTATTTTATTACATCTGATTCGATGAATTCACGCAATAAATCATTTCCCTCACGTGTACGCTCACCAACACCGGCAAATACCGACATACCTTCGTATGCTTTAGCGATATTGTTTACCAACTCCATAATCAACACGGTTTTCCCAACACCAGCACCACCAAACAAACCGATTTTTCCCCCTTTTGCGTAAGGCTCAATTAAATCGATTACTTTGATACCGGTATATAAAGGTTCAGCACTTGTTGTAAGATCTTCAAATCTTGGTGCATCACGGTGAATAGGGCGAGCATCTGCGCCTGCCTCTACTGTAGTCATACCATCAATTGATTGTCCGATAACGTTAAACAATCGTCCACGTATTTCATTACCAACAGGCATTGAAATAGGTGAATTTGTAGGATGAACTTCCATTCCACGAACCAATCCGTCTGTTGCTTCCATCGCAATTGTACGAACCATATTTTCTCCAAGATGTTGCTGACATTCTAAAACAATTTTAGAACCATCAGGTTTGTTCACATAAAGGGCGTCAAGAATTTTTGGTAAATGGTCGCTTTCGTCAGAGAAACGAACATCCACAACCGGACCGATTACTTGAGCTACTACTCCTGCTTTTGACATATATTTAGTTAATTATTTTTTCTTAAAAGAGCCGCAAAAATAACTTTTAAACTGTAAAATCAAACTAAGAAAAGTGCTAATTTTTAATTTAAATCTGATCCCGATTTTTTTTATGAATCAAATGCCGAAGAAGCTAATCTTTAGCGGGGAAATATTTATTGAATCTCCTTTTTAAGTTCTGATAGAATTCTATTAGTTGTTTTTTTATCCTTGATTGAAATACGAATAAAATTATCAAGTTGAGTACTTTGAGATTGAGGGTTACGGATAAAAACCCCCTTACTTTCTAAGTTCATACAAATTTTTTCAGCACTCAAATGACTCGGCAATTCAATTAAAATAAAATTTGCTACTGATTTAATTGGCCTCAAACCCGGAATTTTCAAAATCTTTTCGATTCCAAAC
>CAIUEQ010000199.1 GCA_903898215.1 uncultured Bacteroidota bacterium
AAAAGAATTAAAGCATAAAAAAATCCCGCCCCGAGAACTCGGGGCGGGATTTTTTGTTTTATAAATCTCTGATTAAAATATTATTCAACCATCATTCTTTTAGTAATTTTATATCCATCAGCTTCTACTGTATAGAAATAAACTCCACTGTTTAAATTGCTAAGATCAACTTGGAAATTATTGATACCCGACTGAGCTTTTACAAATTTATTGGTATAAACAGTTTGCCCAACAAGGTTTACAATATTGATAGTTACATCAGCTGTAAAGTTTAATTTCACTGGTATTGAAGTGATGCCTCTAAAAGGATTAGGGAAATTTTGATCCATTGAGAATGCATCATTTTTAACTTCATTAACATACAAAATTGTTCCTGATGTATTTGATTTAATATCGGCTGTAGAAATTACAAGATCATTGATATCATAAACTTCCGGTGTAGCACTGGTCTGATCGTTACCCGGATTTTTCTTACTAAGGTAAGTGATATGAATTTTTGAATCTGCATATCTTGCAACTGAAGGATAAACTTGCTCAGTACTGATTCCTAAACCAGAAGAAACATTTATAGGATTGCTCCAAGTTAGTCCACTATTTGTAGAATATTCAACATAAATATCTCTGTAATAATTTCCATTACTACCATCATCATAAAGAGTAAATGCAGAATAAACTAAATACATTGTACCAACTGAATCGATAGCAACACTTGGCCATGTTGAATTTGAAATACCATACCATGTTTTTAATCCTGTTGCAAAAGCATATGTTGAATCTCCGGCAAGTACTGTTGGTGTTACTTTTACAGATGTAGCAGCAATCATAACTGAATCAGTAGCTAAACCTTCATTCCAATACAATATTGCATCCCCAATTGAACCTGACCCAGCAAGTGATGTATGCCAGTATTGATATCCTTTTGAATTTTTAGAGATATTTGATTGTCTTGTTGCTTCATCAACCGAAACATCACTTCTATCGCTAAAAGCATGAATTTTATAAGAGTTGTCAATTAAAACATGAACAGCATCTCCTGCACATGGAGTGCGTGTAATTGTATCTGACATGAAATTGTATTTATGAACAGGGAAAGTCATAATTACTTTTTTGCTCCAAGTTGCGCCATAATTTGTAGATTTCCACATAGCCCAATCATCGAATGGTTTTGCAGCAGTAATTGCAATAACACTATCCTTTGCATCTATACTATAAGTATCACCTGAACCCATTGTGTATAGTGTTGAATCGTATCCGGGTAAGGTGTTAAAAATTGAACCGTTGCTAAATGTTTGCCATGTTTTAGTAGAAATTTGATAACGTGAATAAACCATTGGTGATCTTACTCCGCTAATTGTAACATGGTTTGGAATACCAGCTGATGAATCTGTAAAGCATGAAACAACAATCAAGTAATCTCCTGAAATTGTAACATGTGGCCATAGTGGACTAGGATAACCAGGTAGCGGTGTTGAACCGTTAACTTTTGCAGTTGACCAAGTGCCTGAACCAATTGCTAAATTTTTACTCAAAGAAAAACCTCCAGATAAACCACCTGTATCAGCAAGGTGGCATATAATAATTTCGGATCCATCAGCAGCAGTTGCTAAAGATGGAAATCCTGTTCTGTATGATTCGATACGTGCTTGAGGTAATGCACCCCATGCCGAACCGTCTGATGAATTATAACCTGTTCCTCTATCAGGGCAGTTATGAGCATAATCTGTAAAAGCTGCAGTCCATGTTGCTGAAACTTTTCCATCTTTATAAGAAATAATTCGTCTGTAAACAGCACCGTTAGTTTGGTTAGACCATAATGTATGACCAATAACTGTATTCACATTTCTGCCCGACATTTTATTGTAAATTGTTGGAGTATTTCTGCTTTGATTGCCAATCCCAGTATATACAGGGCTTATCGACAAGTCTTCTTTTGAAGGAAATTTGAGAGTAGCTTTGGATGATTGCACCATCTGTGCAGACGCGGCTAACGTTAATCCCGAAACTGTTAAAAGTGTAATTAATTTTCTCATAAAATGATTGTTGTTTAGTTTTAGTTATTGTTTCCAAATTTATATGTTATTAAATAATTAACAAGTTAAAATGTAAACACCGTTTTTATTTATACTTTTATGAAGAGCACCTTGTTACAACAGTGATTTTATTCGTGAAGAATTTCTTTTTATCAACATCTTATTTTCTCAAGTTATCATTCCTTAATTTTGGCAGTATAATTTACCCAATTTATTCCCATGTCATCATTTACCCATTTACATGTTCATACACAATTTTCGCTGCTTGATGGCGCAGCTGATATTGGAAAATTATATAAAAAAGCATTATCGGATAATATGCCGGCTCTTGCAATTACCGATCATGGAAATATGTTTGGCGCTTTTAAATTTGTTGCCGAAGCTTATAAACACAAAGGCGAAGATGGAAAGCCAAAAGTAAAACCAATTGTTGGCTGTGAGTTTTATGTAGTGAGTGACAGAACAAGACGACAGTTTACAAAAGAAGATAAAGACATTCGCTTTCATCAATTGTTGCTAGCAAAAAATGATGAAGGTTATAAAAATCTGATCAAATTATGTTCCCTTGGTTATATCGAAGGTTTGTATGGAAAATATCCTCGCATCGACAAAGAGCTTATTTTAAAATATCATAAAGGATTAATTGCTACTACTTGTTGTATTGGAGCATCTGTTCCAAAAGCCATTTTAAAAAAAGGTGAACAGGCAGGTGAAGAAGAATTCAAGTGGTGGCTGGATTTGTTTGGCGAAGATTATTATGTGGAACTACAACGTCATGATATTCCTGAACAAAATATCGTAAACGAAGTATTGCTAAAATTTGCTGCAAAATATAACGTCAAAATTATTGCTTCAAACGATTCACATTATATCGATCAGAAAGATGCAAATGCTCATGATATTTTGCTTTGTATTAATACAGGTGAAAAGCAAAGCACCCCAACTCAAAAAGAAACAGGTGATGATGAAACATTTGTAAAAGGAAGAAGATTTGCATTTCATAATGACCAGTTTTATTTTAAGACTACGGAGGAAATGAGTTTGCTTTTCAGTGATATTCCTGAGGCAATCGATAATACAAATGAGATCGTTGATAAGGTAGAATTGCTTGACTTGAAACGCAGTATTTTATTACCTCATTTCCCGGTTCCAAAAGAATTTTCTGATGGAGATTCATTCCTTAAACATTTAACTTATATAGGTGCAAAAGATCGATATAAAGAAATTACTGCTGAAGTTGAAGAGCGATTAAACTTTGAACTCCACGTAATTAAAACGATGGGATTTGCAGGATACTTTTTAATTGTAGCCGACTTTATCAAAGCAGGTCGTGATATGGGCGTTTTCATTGGTCCTGGTCGTGGTTCTGCAGCAGGAAGTGCTGTTGCTTATTGTATCGGTATCACTAATATCGACCCAATAAAATATCAATTACTATTCGAAAGATTTTTAAATCCTGACCGTAAATCGATGCCCGATATTGATACGGATTTTGATGATGAAGGTCGTCAAAAAGTAATTGATTATGTTGTAGAAAAATATGGGAAAAATCAGGTTGCACAAATTGTAACTTATGGTTCGATGGCTGCAAAAATGAGCATCAAAGATGTTGCTCGTGTGATGGACCTTCCTCTTGTTGATTCAAATATTCTTGCAAAATTAGTTCCCGATAAACCCGGAATTGTTTTAGACAGAGTGTTAAATGCGCCCATAGATGGCGAGGCAAGTTTGAAAGATACCGAATCATTGCAAAGTGAAGATATTGAAAACGTAAAAAAGTTAAGAGAAATTTATCATGGAAGTGATTTACGCGCTACCGTTTTAAAAGAAGCTCTTATCCTTGAAGGTTCAGTGCGAGGAACCGGTGTGCATGCATCAGCAATCATCATAGCTCCTAGCGATCTCACCGATTTAATTCCGGTGGCTGTGGCAAAAGATTCTGAATTGCTACTCACACAATATGATGGTAGAGTAATTGAAGAAGCCGGTGTAATTAAAATGGATTTTTTGGGTTTAAAAAATCTAACCATCATCCGCGATGCTTTACGACTCATCAAACAAAACCATGGAATTGATATCAATATCGATGAAATTCCTCTTGACGACAAAATCACATTAGAACTTTTTGCAAAAGGAGAAACGAACGGAACTTTTCAATTTGAAAGTGCCGGCATGCAAAAATATTTGAAGGATCTGAAGCCCGATAGATTTGCCGATCTTATTGCGATGAATGCTTTGTATCGCCCGGGGCCAATTGCATATATTCCAAGTTTCATCAATCGTAAACACGGAAAAGAAACCGTGACCTACGATTTGGCGGATATGGAAGAGCAGCTCAAAGATACTTATGGGATCACTGTTTACCAGGAACAAGTGATGTTGCTTTCGCAAAAACTTGCAAACTTTTCAAAAGGTGATGCCGATGTTTTGCGAAAAGCAATGGGTAAAAAAGATAAAAAAACGCTTGATAAACTCAAGCCGCAATTTATTTTACAGGCAACAGAAAAAGGTCACGATGCAAAAATTCTGGAAAAGATCTGGACAGATTGGGAAGCATTTGCTTCTTATGCTTTTAACAAATCTCATTCAACTTGTTATGCATTTGTTGCATTTCAAACAGGATATTTAAAAGCACATTATCCGGGAGAATATATGTCGTCATTACTCACCAACAATCAGGGCAATATCGACAAAGTTACTTTTTTCATGGAAGAGTGCAGACGCATGGGAATTCAGGTTCTTGGTCCTGATGTCAATGAATCACAAGTAAATTTTGCAGTAAATAAAAAAGGAGAAATTCGTTTTGGTTTGGGTGCGATAAAAGGTGTTGGTGAAGGTGCTGTTGAAGGAATTATTTCTGAGCGTGAAACCAACGGTCCTTTTAAAAGTATTTTCGATTTAACAAAGCGTGTAAACCTTCGAGCTGTAAATAAAAAAACAATGGAAGGTCTTGCACTAGCCGGTGCTTTTGATTGTTTCCAAAATGTTCATAGGGCACAATATTTTGCATGCGGAACTGATGAAGTGAATGTCATCGAAAGAGCAATCAGGTATGGCAGCGTTGCTCAAAATAATGAGGCAGCAAACCAACAATCATTATTTGGTGGAGCATCAATGGTTACATTAGCTGAGCCTACAATTCCTCCTTGCGAACAATGGAGTTTGATGGAGAAACTCAAACAAGAAAAAGAAGTTACCGGCATGTATCTTTCCGGTCATCCGCTTGATGATTTTTTAATTGAGTTTAATAATTTTCAGATCACTGCAATCTCAGCAATTGACGATTATAAAAATAAGGAATTAAACATTGCCGGAATTGTAACCGAAACATTTGAAAAAATCGGAAAAAACAATAAACCTTATGGATCATTTACCATTGAAGATTACTCTTCGAATGTTAGAATTACCATGTGGAGTGAGGAATACTTGCGCTTTAAACATTTTCTTACAATAGGGCAAATGCTATACATTAAAGGTGCAATGAAAACACGTTTTAACAGTACCGACCAATATGAATTTAAACCAAATCAAATCATCCTGCTTGCCGAAGTAAGAGAAAGATTATTAAATAAAGTTACCCTTACCTTGAAATCAGAAAATCTTCAAAATGGGTTTTTAAATAATTTTAAACTGTTATTAGAAAACCATAAAGGCTCTGCTGTGTTAAAGCTTAATATAAAAGATGATGATCAAAAACTTGGTGTAAGTGCAGTGGCAACAAAATATAAAATTAACTTCGACAAAGAGTTAATGACCCAATTTGAAGAAATGGGAATTGAGTATAAATTGAATTAATAAAAATGAAATTATGTAAATACGCAATTGCGTAATTTCGATTTAGAAGATAAATTGCGAAAGAAAAAAACATTTAAATAAATTAAAAATGGCAATAGAAATAACAGATGCAAACTTCGATGAAGTAGTATTAAAAAGCAGCAAACCTGTATTGGTAGATTTTTGGGCTGAATGGTGTGGACCATGCCGTATGGTTGGACCAGTTGTAGAAGAACTTTCTAAAGAATATGAAGGTAAAGCAGTGATCGGAAAATTGAACGTGGATTTTAATCCAAAAGTTGCAACCGATTATGGTATCATGAGCATTCCTGCTTTATTGTTTTTTAAAGATGGTAAAGTTGTAGACAAGCAAGTTGGAGCAGTTCCTAAACATGTACTTGCAAATAAATTAAACGAACAAATTTCTTAAATAGTCAATGCTGCCAGAAAATTATTTCGGGCAGCATTGACTTTATTTTTTTGTTAAGGATTAATGCTTGTGGTCGTCACCAAATATGTCAAGCTTATGTCCAAGTTGATGCGCAAAGTTTCGCATTTCATCAGCCACTTCTTTATTATTGGTTGCTCTTTCAAAAGTATCAGCTAAAGTTGAATACGTTTGGAACATGAAAATATTCATTTCTTCCACATTCATTTTTTGAGTCCAAAGGTCGATGCGCATTGCATTTTGATGAAAGCCATCCCAAATGGCAAGGATCATACTTTTTGCTTCCTGCTTTCCTTCAATATCTGAATCATCAGCATCCCATTGCATCTGCACAGGGTTATTTTCTTTATCTAATGAAACATCAATTCTGATCTGTGAAGTTTTTACGATTTCGTTTTCCATGTTTTATTCTTAGCTTATTGGTTAATTTTATTTTAATTTTTCGTTTTCATGATGTCTGTCTGAATCACGCTCTGTTTTCTTTTTAATATTTTTTTGAAATGCTTCAGTCAAATCAATGCCCGTTTGATTTGCAATACATATTAATACAAATAACACATCAGAAAGTTCATCACCAAGGTCATTATTTTTTTCCGAACCTTTGAATGATTGTTCGCCATATTTTCTTGCCATTATCCTTGCAACCTCACCAACTTCTTCCATCAAAATTGCTGTATTGGTAAGCTCATCAAAATATCTGACTCCGTTGGTCTTTATCCATTCATCAACGGTTTTCTGTGCTTCAGTTATTGTCATAAAAAATTGATTGTTGGGATGCGAAAATAATCCAATTTACAACTTACAGGAAAGAAATATTTTAGGATAATATCCTTTTATCAGAGGAAGAAAATTAGACCTCTTTCAACATTCAAGTTTAGATTCCTCACTTTGTTCGGAATGACAGGCAATTATGCGAGAGCTTTGATTGGCGGGCGCTTTGCACCCGCCAATCAAAGCTAGATATTCAGAGTAATTGTCATTCTGAACAAAGTGAAGAATCTGAAAAGATGATTGTAAAACCTAAATGATGAAAGAAGTCAATTGAGTGTTTTGAATTTCAAACTTAAACCTCCTAAAAAGTGAACTTCGTGTTTGGTTTACAAGGCGTTTTCCATCAATTGAACAGAAAGCATCAAACCTTAACAATATTTATATAGCTGAAAACCAGTGTACATGAGAATAAGATTGGAGATAAGTTTAAACTGGCACCATTCTTTCATATTGGTGTTCATACTTTTTTCATTATAAAATTCAAAAAGCCGCTTTGTGATAAAAATCCGAGCGGCTTTTCTATTTCTACAAATCCATTTAATTACTTAATAATCTAGCTATCTCGTCAAGGTCAGGAGTTACAATGATTTCAATTCTTCTGTTCTTTTTTCTTGCTTCAGGAGTTTTTGCAGGATCTATCGGATAATACTCAGCCCTGCCGGAAGCGATAAAACGCAAAGGAGAAACCTTCCCTTGATATTGCATTAACCGAACTACAGAAGTGGCTCTCAATACACTTATATCCCAATTATCTTTATACGGTTTTGTTTTACTTTTGAAAGGCACGTCATCAGTATGGCCTTCTACGTTAAGGTTTGTAGTTGAATCAATATTTAACACTTTTGAAATTTCTATCAACGCATTTTTACCTTCAGGATTCACATCTATTTGCCCTGATTTGAAAAGTAATTTTTCATCCATTGATATATATACTTTTCCTCCTACCACATGAACATTCACTCCTTTATCTTTAAACCCAATAAGTGCAGCTGTTAGTCGTTCGCGGGTCACTCTCATGATCGAATCTTTACGGTAAAGCATTGATTCAAGTTCTGCAATTTTTTGAGCTGATAATTTTAATCGTCTTGCATTCGAATCAAGTTTGATATTCAGTCCGGTGATATCAGAATTTAAACTTGCAATGCTCAATTTTAGTTTTTCTCTGTCGAGCTCACACAAAATTTTAAACGATCTAAAACTTGAATCCATAAATGTTGAATCCTTTTTTAATCGTGCAATTTCCTTGAGTAATATTTTCCAGTTTTTGTCATCCAAGGCAAAACGCTTTTTCATGAGCTGATATTCTCCATCAGAATAAACCCACAAGGCGTACATGTCATTGTATTTCTTTTGAGAAACACATGAACCAAAAAAGATGATCAAAGAAAAAATAAGGATAATTTTTGATCGCATGAAATTGTTTTATGATGCTTTCAAATATAAGAGTTTAAGCGAAAAACAAAAGGCCAACTTAAAATCATGGTCCGATTTTATTAAACTGATTTTTGAAAGAGAAATTTAACTGGTTAAAAACTTAGCGATTAAATCTATTTTGATTTAAACTTGCAACAATGAAGAACGAAACAGAATGGTTCAATGATTGGTTTGATTCTCCCTACTATCACATCTTATATCAAAACCGTGATTACAGTGAAGCGGAGTTTTTTTTAACAAACTTGATCCATTTTTTTAATGCACCAAAATCACGTAAGATCATCGACTTATGTTGCGGTAAAGGTCGTCATGCCATTTTTTTAAATTCATTGGGGTATGATGTAACAGGTGTAGATCTTTCGCAAAGCAGTATCGAAGAAGCAAATAAATCATCCAATAAGAATTTACATTTTGAGGTTCAAGACCTTCGCGATTTAAAATATTCAGAAAACTTCGACATTGCTTTAAACCTATTTACAAGCTTAGGTTATTTTAATTCGAGAGAAGAAGATGCGTTGGTTTTTAAGAACATTCATAAAATTTTGAAACCGGGAGGTTTTGTGTTGATCGATTTTATGAATTCGGAGTTAACGGTAAATAACCTTTTACAAAAAGAAGTAAAGCTCATTGATGGAATTCAATTCAATATTTCAAAACATTTAGAAAATGATTTCATTATCAAGAAAATTGATTTTACTGATAATGAAACCGACTATCATTTTACCGAAAAAGTTCAAGCATTAACTTTAGAAAACTTTGAAGAGATGTTAAATGCTGCCGGATTTAAAACGTATAAAGTATTTGGAAACTATGCTCTCGAAGATTATAAAATAAACACTTCCGACAGGTTGATCATTGTTGCACAAAAAAATGTTTGAAACATTCAACCATATCGACCAGCAATTTTTTTTAGCCATCAATAATGGGTTGCAAAATCCGTTTTTAGATTGGCTCTGCCCTATTCTTCGCAATCAAAAAGTATGGTATCCGTTGTATGCAATTTTGATTTTTCTCCTTTATAAAAAACATAAAAAGGAAACTCTTTGGATAGTGCTTGGTGCTGCCGTGTTAATTTTAATTAGCGATCAGGTAAGTGCAAATTTGATAAAAAATTTAGTGCAACGGCTAAGACCATGCAGTGATCCAGGTTTTCAAAACCAGGTGCATTTATTGGTAAATTGCGGAGGCGGTTTTAGTTTTATTTCGGCACATGCCACCAACCATTTTGCGATTGCTTTTTTTATGATGGGATTTTTCGAAACACAAAAAAGATGGTTTGTTCCCGTTGCTTTTATTTGGGCTTCATCTATAGCTTTCTCTCAAGTATACGTTGGCGTGCATTACCCATTTGATGTAATTTGCGGGGCAATACTTGGAAGTATTTTAGGATATATTTTTAGCCGTATTATCATATCAAAACTAAAAACCAACAATAAACCTCAAACAATTAAACAATAAACAACATGAGTGCATGGATTTATTTTTTACTTTTTGTTGCTCCACTTTCGGGTGGATTGATTGCTTTGAAAACAGGCTATAAAAATGAATTGATGCTTAAAACATTTTTAGCATTTGCCGGAGGATTTATTTTTTCCATTACCATTTTAAATGTTTTGCCCGAAGTTTTTTCTATTCAAAATAATTACACTTCATTACTCATTTTAGCGGGATTCTTTTTTCAAATTTTGATAGGAAAATTTTCGGAAGGAGCCGAACACGGACATTTACATACGCACCGCCATAACCATAGCATGGCTTTGCCTGTGGGATTATTTTTAAGTTTGTGCTTACATGCTTTTACCGAAGGAGTTCCTCTGGGAGTAATTTCGGAAGTAAATAAAGTAATGGGATTTGGAATTGCATTGCATGAATTACCGGCAGCTTTTGCATTGATGAGTATTTTGCAAACCGAGCATATCAATAAAAAATTAATATTGGGTTTGCTTATTGTTTATGCAATGATGTCGCCAGCAGGAGCATTGCTTGGAAATGTAATGAGGTTTAATTTTTCGGAAATTATATTCAATCATATTCTGGCATTTGTTGCAGGAATATTTTTATACATCTCCACCACAATTTTATTTGAGAACAGCGAAAATCATCATTTCAGTTTTAAAAAATTAGCAGCCGTTTTAGGTGGAGTTATACTTGCTGTTGCTGCAAGTTTGTTGGGGTAGTTGATTAATTTATTTATCGCGATATTTTATTCTCGTTTCTGCTTTTCCCATTTCACGTTCAATAACTAATTCGGCTAAACTTGGAGCTATTAATTTAGGGTTGTGTTGTGCAAAAACTTCTTTTACTTTTTTTTCGTTCACATCAATCCGGTATAAAATATTCAGCAACTTTTCCATATCATTCATCATCAGTTTGATAATTTCTGATGTAAGCCATTCCTTAAGCTGTTCAAGGTTTGAAGCTTTAATATCATCGTCAAAATATTTTTGCAATGATTGTGTTGAAGAGAGAATTATTTCCTGATTTATCATTTTATTCTATCAAAATAAACTTTCATCGAATCGTTTTGAATGGTTGTATAAGGATTTTGTTTTTGATACTCATTTACAAAATCTATTCGTGAATCAATATCAGGATGTGAACTAAAATATTCGCTGATATGAATCTCATTTCCTTTCTTCAAATTTTTAAACAGTTGAGACATTCCGCTCCCTTCAATTTTATTTGTTTTTAAAATTTTTAATCCATTTTCATCGGCTTCATGTTCCAATTCCCTTCCGTATTTTAACGAACGAAACTGATCGGCATTTTGAATTATTACTGCCGAAACTCCGGTGATGTCGCCAAAAAACATAGAGATAAAAATATACCCCGATAAACTTCTGAAAATATTTCGCGTGGCATGTTTAAGTTGCACGTGTGAATATTCGTGAGCAAGCAAAGCAGCAAGTTCATCATAGTTATTCATGTCGTTTAAAATTTTATCATACACCACAATTCCGCCACCGGGTAATGCAAAAGCATTTTCAATATTGCTTTCAACTACCGTTATCTTAACAGGATAATCTCCATCCACTTTCATCTGCTTAAAAAACAAATTGATATTGGTAGTTTTAGCGCTGTCAATTTCTTCTCCTGATAAAACATTTTGGTACAACTTCTCTCCCATCGAAATTTCAATATCTTTAGGAAAATTTCTGGCAAAAATATCTGCAAAAAAAGGCAGCACAAAAAAATAGGAAAGCACCATCAATGAAACAAAAACCCCAAAAACTATTAATACCATATTTCTGTTGCGAGTATGTGTAATGCGGTTGTAAGCCGATACCTTAAAATGGTTTTTATATTCCTCAATAAAATCAGGATCGGTAATATCTAATTGTTGAGAAGGAAATTCAGATTCATATTTTAAAGAAATAATTGACGATGAATATTGAATTTCATTGATGTTATTTTTTTGCCAAACAAGTTGTTGAGAAACCGAATGATTGTCGGTAAAAAAAATAGTCAATTCATTTTCACCAAAGCTCACTTCAACAGTAAATGCTTTTGATAAAATGCCATTATAAAATCGTGCTTTGTATACTTTATGCATATTAAATAATTCCTATATCCATCATCCCCAAAAGATCATCGCCTGTTGCATCGTTAAAATCAGTTTCTGTTTGTTCAAGTATATCCAAATTGATTGCTTCAGGAAGTTCCATTCTTTGAAAAAAGAAATTCAGCGTACGAACTTTAACCCAAGCAGTAGCAAGACCTAAGGTAAATACAATCAGAAAAAAATTAACAACCTGAAAAACAAAATACTCACCAATTCCAACAGCTAATTTTACGGGATAACGATTTCCGTTTTGTTCTACATCAACATTGCTGATATAATAATTGATCCAATTTTTCATGTACCAAAAAAGATAAATCCCCAATGTTAAAATTCCGAAAAAAACTCCTTTAAAATTTATCCAAAAAAGTGCACCGCCATTTCCATTATAATTAAATTTAATATTCCCAAAACGAATATTTCCGATAATATATTTACGCAGGTCGGAATATAACCATGAGCTATAAACCCCACCGGTAACATATGTTAAGATGATTCCGGGAATAAATATTTTTATTAATTCGGCCTTGCTTCCACGATATCCAAAATGAATATTTCGCCAGGTAGTTTTTGCCAACCTATATCTTAAACCTCCATGCACAGCAATAGGAATCAATATCATTAATCCAGTAAAAAAAATAAAAGTTCCAATAATTGAAAGCAAGGATGAATTGATAATCTCTGCGCAAATATTTACACTACTTAAAAGCAATAAAATAACAATGGCTTTTATAAAACCTACAAACATTTGCATCCCTGTTCCATGAAAAACAAAACGGCTGTTTTCCATTTCGGTATTTCCATAAATAAAACTGAGAGTTCGTGCACGTGCCCATGGATAATAGAGTCCAAGAGTAATAACTGTTAAAATCCAGTTAATTATTAGAATAGAAAAATAATCGAAACCGCTTCCTTTAAAACTTAGTTTTACCGGAGGATGCGGAGGAATGTTTGTTGCGTCAAAAGTATTTTCTGAATTTAATATTTCCATAAAATTTAGTATTTAGCAATAAGCCTATCAATTATATGTTTTTATCAATAATCAAAATTATAACTATCGTAAGGAGCTGTTGTAAACGAAAAAGCATTTCCGTTTGCTTTTGAAAAATGAGTAACACCAATTGCATGTATTCCTTTTAGCATCTTTTTGCCTTCAGGTGTTTTATCCAAAAATGTTTTGGCATAATCAGCAATTTCTTTGGATCTGCTTTCTCTGATATCTTTTGGCAAAGCTTTTACATGTGAATCAGCAATATCAATTTTTAGTTTTCCAGCTAAAATATAAACATTCACATTTTGGAATTTATATTGTTTGAGAAGTTGCTTTTGCAAACCAATGATCAACTCACCGGTTTCAGATCTTGGCGGTTTCTTCTGTGCCTGAATTGTTGCTGTTGAAACACCAATCAATACCAATACGATAAAAATATTTTTCATTTAGTTACGATTTTATTTTTTGAAGGAGAGCATTCTTATGCTAAAAATATTGGTTCCGATAAAAACTTTCCCCGATATAATACTGGCGAAAATAATTGTTTTTGTTAGGTTCAAATAAAAAAATATTCGATAGATAAAAATTCAACTCAATGCATAAATTTGCGGCACAAAATTTAAACGTTATTTAATATGTTCGATTTAGAAATGATTAAAGCAACCTACGCGAAAATGGCTGATAGGATTGCTTCTGCAAGAAAAGTTACCAATAAGCCTTTAACTCTTACCGAAAAAATATTATACAGCCATTTAACCGAAGGTGATGCGAAAGCTGCCTACGAACGTGGTAAAAGCTATGTCGACTTTGCTCCCGACAGAGTTGCCATGCAAGATGCAACAGCTCAAATGGCATTGCTTCAATTCATGCAAGCCGGTCGTGCTAAAGTTGCCGTGCCTTCAACTGTTCATTGCGATCACTTGATCACAGCAAAGGTTGGCGCTAAAAACGATTTAGCTTTCGCAAACAATGAAAGTAAAGAAGTATATGATTTCTTAGGATCGGTTTCTAATAAATACGGAATCGGATTTTGGAAACCCGGTGCAGGAATTATTCATCAAGTAGTATTAGAAAATTATGCATTCCCCGGTGGAATGATGATCGGAACTGATTCGCATACCGTTAATGCAGGTGGTTTAGGAATGATCGCTATTGGCGTTGGTGGTGCTGATGCTTGTGATGTGATGGCCGGTTTACCTTGGGAACTTAAATTCCCGAAATTAATTGGTATCAAACTTACCGGAAAATTAAATGGATGGACTGCTCCAAAAGATGTGATCTTAAAAGTTGCAGGTATCTTAACTGTTAAAGGCGGAACCGGTGCCATCGTTGAATATTTTGGTGAAGGCGCTACCAGCATGAGCTGTACAGGAAAAGGAACTATTTGTAATATGGGTGCCGAAATTGGTGCAACCACTTCAACATTCGGATATGATGAAAGCATGGAGAGATATTTACGTGCTACAGGAAGAGCTGATGTTGCTGAACTTGCAAACGGAATCAAACAACATTTAACTGCAGATGCAGAAGTATATGCAAATCCTGAATTGTATTTTGATCAGGTAATAGAAATTAATTTATCAGAACTTGAACCACATTTAAACGGACCATTTACTCCGGATCTTGCAACACCGATTTCGAAAATGAAAGAAGAAGCTGCAAAAAACAATTGGCCATTAAAAGTTGAATGGGGTTTGATCGGTTCATGTACAAATTCATCATACGAAGATTTAAGTCGTGCTGCATCAATCGCTCAACAAGCTATTGCAAAAGGGTTGGCAACAAAAGCTGAATTCGGTATCAATCCAGGATCTGAACAAGTAAGATATACAGCTGATCGTGATGGGTTGATCAAAACTTTTACAGATTTAAATGCAACAATTTTTACTAATGCTTGCGGACCATGTATTGGAATGTGGGATAGAGTTGGTGCAGAGAAAAAAGAAAAGAACACGATTGTTCATTCGTTCAACAGAAACTTCGCAAAACGTGCAGATGGAAATCCAAATACATTCGCTTTTGTAGCATCGCCCGAAATGGTTGCTGCCATAGCAATTGCAGGAGATCTTTCTTTCAACCCAATAACTGATACATTAACAAATAATAAAGGTGAGCAAGTAAAATTGGATCCACCTCACGGAGATGAATTACCAAAAAACGGTTATGCAGTTGAAGATCCGGGATATCAAGCACCGGCTGAAGATGGAAGCGGAGTAAGCATTGCTGTTTCATTAACATCTGATAGATTACAATTATTAGCACCATTTTCTCCTTGGGAAAAAACAGATTTGAAAGGTTTGAAATTATTAATCAAAGCAAAAGGTAAATGTACAACTGATCATATTTCGATGGCCGGACCATGGTTAAAATATCGCGGACATTTGGATAATATTTCGAATAACATGTTGATTGGTGCTGTGAATTTTTATAACGAAAAAACGGATTCAGTAAAAAATCAATTGACAGGAAATTACGATTCAGTTCCAAAAGTTCAACGTGATTATAAAGCTGCCGGAGTTGGTTCAATTGTAGTTGGAGATGAAAATTATGGTGAAGGTTCATCACGCGAACATGCTGCGATGGAGCCACGTTTCTTGGGCGTTCGTGCGGTATTGGTAAAATCATTTGCTCGTATTCACGAAACAAATTTGAAAAAACAAGGAATGCTTGCGTTAACTTTTTCTGATAAAAATGATTACGAAAAAATTCAGGAAGATGATTCGATTGATATCGTTGGATTGAATTCATTTGCTCCAAATATTCCTCTAACTTTAGTATTCAATCATAAAGACGGAAGTAAAGATGAGATTAAAGCAAATCATACTTACAATGCACAGCAAATAGAATGGTTTAAAGCAGGTG
>CAIUEQ010000200.1 GCA_903898215.1 uncultured Bacteroidota bacterium
CTAAATTAGATGATGCCGGTTGCATTGGTGCTCCCGATTTAATAGTAGAAATATTATCAAAAGGAAATAATAAAAAAGAACTTGTAAATAAATACGAGGTTTATGAAGAAAGTGGTGTTCATGAGTATTGGATTATTCATCCCGAAGAACAAACTTTGCTTATTTATACATTAACCAGTGGGAAATATGTTCCATCAAAATTATTTACTACAGGGGATATTGTTGAATCAAAAATTATTTCAGGATTTACACTAAATCTTGATGATGTTTTTAATGATTTAGATTAATTATGGAACAAATCGATAAAAATATTGTAGAAGAACCTTTAACTGAATACGGAAAATACTCTTATGCCGATTACCTGACCTGGACAATGGACGAAATGGTGGAGTTAATTAAAGGCAAGGTTTTTAAAATGAATGCTGCACCTAAACGTGTTCATCAAAAAATTTCAGGAATTGTTTTTAATAGGATATTTAATTTTTTAGAAGGAAAAACTTGTGAAGTATACGAAGCACCTTTTGATGTTCGGTTGCCTCTAAAGTCAAAAAAGAATGAAGATATTTTCACAGTTGTTCAACCTGATATTTGTGTGATATGTGATAAGACTAAATTAGATGATGCAGGTTGTATTGGTGCTCCCGATTTAATAGTTGAAATATTATCAAAAGGGAATAATAAAAAAGAGCTCAAAAACAAATACGAGGTATATGAAGAAAGTGGTGTTCATGAATATTGGATTATTCAGCCCGATGAACAAACTTTACTGATTTATACTTTAGCCGAAGGGAAATATGTACCATCAAAATTATTTACTTCAGGTGATATTGTTGAATCAAAAATCATTTCAGGGTTCAAACTGAATTTAGATGATGTTTTTAGAGATTTAGACTGATAGGTTTTTAGAGTCGAGAAGTGAGATAGAAGAGGCGAGATTGTGAGTTTGAATTGTTTGATGTTGGATAACAAAAACATTCCTCCCTATCAAGGCAGGGCAGGAGGGTGTTGGATGTTGAATTGAAGAGTACTGTTGTTTATTTACAAAAACAGAAATTATTTATAAGGCACGAAGTATAAAATAAGTGATTTGAATAGTTTAAAATTTAGTGAAGTTAGTGTTGAAATATTTGTGACAAATGAAAAGCTTATCTTCTAATTTTCATTATGCTTTTGTCTTGATACAAAAGCAAACAACCTGCCTGCCGCTCTCAGGCCTGTTTGGCAGGCAGGAAGTCAAGACTCACAGAAAATATTTGAAAAATATTATTAATATTTTCGCCACGCATACAAATCGTCACGCTAATGAAGTTGCTTGAGAGGCGTGACTCTATGTATGCTTTCAAATCCCAAAGCTGAAAATATCAACAAATTTTTCGGGCGTATTTTCTGAAGGTCGTGGGAGTGAGTTTGAATAGTTTGGTGTTTGTTGTTGAATAACGAAAAGTATTCCTCCCTAATAAGGGAGCCTGCCTGCCGCTCATAGCCCTGGTTGGCAGGCAGGGTTAGGAGGGTGTAAAGGATGTTGAAATGAAGAAAACTTTTGTTTAAGCATGAAAGGATAAATTAATTATAAGTCACGAAAATTAAAATTTGTGTCTTAAAATCATTTTAACTTAGTGAGTTTAAAGTTGAAGTTTTTGGTTGAGTTTATTGAAAAAAGGATTTATCAATAATAAATATTAAGTTGATGAATAACGGAAATTACACCTCCCTATCAAGGGAGCCTGCCTGCCGCTCATAGCCCTGGTTGGCTGGCAGGGCAGGAGGGTGTAAAGTGAGCATAGTGTTAAAAATTTGTTATAATTAATAATATTACACAGAATCATTTGTTGAACGATAGCGATAATATTTTAGAAAATATTGATAAGAAAACTTTGTTGAATTTAATTCAGCAAAGTTTTTCTGTTAAAGGACTTTCAGAATCGGAGTCAATGGAACTTGCTTATGCAATGGTGTTGGAAAAAAAATTGGATTCCGAAATACCGTCAATTAAAAGTAAGGAACCTTTGAGAGTTTTCCTAACTCATGATGTTGATTGGATCTATCCTTCTCATATTTTTTCAATAATAAAAATGTTATCGTTAAGAAAAGACTGGATCAGCTTTTTACAATTATTTCAATCAAATATCTTTTTAAAAAATATTGAAAAATTACTTGCATTTGAAAAGGGACAAAATGTAAAAAGTTTTTTTATGCTTGGCTCCAATGATTCAAAAAAATGCATGGGGCGTTATGATATCAGATACACACTCCATCATCCAAGTTTTAAGAAATTAATTTCTTTGCTTACTACCAATCGGATTGAAATAGGATTGCATTCGCAAAATAATTTTTCTTATCGTGATCAAGTAAGAAATTTAGAAAGATTATATGGTTGTAAGGTGATTTTTCATCGAAGTCATTTTAATAATTTTGACCCCTCGGTACTTTGGAATATATTAAACAGAAATGGTGTAGATATGGATTTTTCGGTAGGAAATGCTCGTGAAGTTGGATTTAAAATGGGAATTCCTCGTCATTATCAGGCAATAGATTTTCGCAAGGAAAAAATATTGAATACAACGGTAGTTCCAACTATACTTTCTGATAATGCTTTTTTTTATCAAGATAGAGATATTGTTTTTGAACAGTTTAAAGAATCTTTAAAAACAGCAAAACAATTTGGAGCTTCAGTTGCTATATTATTTCATCCCGAGAACATGGTTATTAAACCGGAGCTTTGGGAATACTATGAGGAAATAATACATATTTGCAAAACTGAAGGAGCCTTGTTTATTTGAGAGAGGCTAAAGGTGAGAAGCGAGATGGTGAGAAATGAGATTGCGAGAAATGAGATTACGGGAAGTGAGATATTTTTAACACAAAGGCACAAATGAAATTAAATGTAAAGGCACAAAATATTTTAGTGTTTTATTAGTGTCTTAATTTTAAAATTATTTTTTAGTGCTTTCGTGTACTAAAAAATGAAATGTCAACAAAATACAAGTTTGTGAAATGAAGAAGAAATTGAAGTAACTAATTTATATTCCTAATAAAAATAAATGATACCATTTTCACCACCACATATTGATCAAAAAATTATTGATGAAGTTGTTGATACTCTTAAATCCGGGTGGTTAACAACTGGTCCCAAGACCAAAAGATTTGAAAAGGAACTCACAAAATATTGTGGAAATAAATCAACGTTATGTTTAAACTCAGCAACTGCAGGTTTAGAAATAATGTTGAGATGGTTTGGTGTTAAAGAAGGTGATGAAGTAATTGTTCCTGCCTATACTTATTGTGCCACAGCAAATGTGGTGATGCATTGTGGGGCTAAGGTTGTGTTTGTAGATATCAGCGAAGATTTTAATATTAATTTAAATGCAGTAAAAAAAGCAATCACTGAAAATACCAAAGTTATTATGCCGGTAGATTATGGCGGTTATCCTTGTGATTATGATGAATTAAATACATTGGTAAATACTGCTGACGTAAAATCTTTATTCAGTGCAGATACTGAAGTTCAAAAAAGATTAGGACGAATTTTAATTTTGAGTGATGCAGCACATTCAATAGGAGCAACTTATAAAGGGAATAAAACGGGAGTATTAACGGATGTAACAGTTTTTTCTTTTCATGCTGTTAAAAATTTAACGACTGCCGAAGGTGGAGCAATTGCTTTGAATTTACCTGAGCCGTTTAATAATGATGAAGTTTACCAAGAACTTTGCATTAAAACTTTGCACGGACAAAATAAAGATGCACTTGCAAAAACTAAACCGGGAGCATGGCGCTATGATGTAATAGAAGCCGGTTATAAAATGAATATGACCGATATCATGGCTTCAATCGGATTGGTTGAGTTAGCTCGATATGACCAAGAAACTCTGGTGAAGAGAAAACATATTTTTGAGTTGTATTCGAAAGCCTTTTCAAAGAATAATTGGTCAATCATTCCTGAATATATCAATTCAGAAAAAGAAACTTCCTATCATCTTTATGCATTGAGAATAAAAGGTGCATCAGAAGAACAAAGGGACATGATCATTGCTAAGATTTTTGAAAAACAAGTTTCGGTGAATGTACATTTTGTTCCTGTGCCTATGATGAGTTTTTATAAGAGCAAAGGGTATGATATTTCAAATTATCCCGAATCATATAACCATTATAAAAATGTAATTACGCTTCCCGTTTATTTTGATTTAGATGACGAAAAGTTGGCAACTGTTATTGATGCAGTTGTGAGATCGGTGGAGGAAGTGATGGGAGTGTGAAGTTGAATTTTTTAACACGAAGGACGAATTAAGAAGTTATTATAAGTCACTAAAATTTGCTGCTAAAATTATTTAACTTGGTGGTTTTAGTGTTAGGAAAAAAATATTTGTTATTAAGTTGTTATGGTTTCGTTTATTAAAAAGCAAACTGCTTTACCACCCCAATCTCGGAAAGCGAGATTTTCCCCTCCTAGAAGGAGGGGAGCTGAGTTTATGAAAAATAAGTCACGAAAAATAAATTAGTGTCTTGAAATTATTTTAATCTTGGTGGGCTTAATGTTTGAAAATGGGTTCAGTTATTAGAATAGTTGTTATGAGTTTCGTTATTTGGAAACAACGTGCTTAACCACCCCAATCTCGGAAAGCGAGATTTCCCCCTCCTGGAAGGAGGGGAGCTGATTTTACAAAAGGTAAGTAATATTAAGGCACGGAAAATAGAATTTGTGCATTTTAAATATTTTAATTTGGTGAGCTTAGTGTTTGAAAATGGGTTCAGTTATTAGAATAGTTGTTATGAGTTTCGTTATTTGGAAACA